>CAJMDR010000058.1 GCA_905212215.1 uncultured Porphyromonadaceae bacterium | reverse complement strand
GATGGGAGCATAGTTGCGGCAATCTTCCACTTTTCCTTTGGTGTAGCCGATTACCGCACCGGCATATCCGTAGAAGTCGAATACGCAGGATGAATCGATGATTATATTGCGGATAATGCTCGAAGGAGTACCTATGTGGAAGAGGCCACCATAATTATACGTGCCCTGCAGGAGCTGTCCCTGTTCATTGCGGATTGCAGAGGTAATCTTAAGATTTTTGATTCTGTGATTTCCACCATCGAAGGTGCCTGCAAATTCCATGAGATGGTTACCTGCGGCCACACCGGAGAAGTCGTTCCCGAGACCGAAGTCTACATCGGCTGTCTGGAGGAATACATCGCCTTCATGGTCGTAGTGCATGATTGCATTATGTAGAGCGATGAAATCAGCCTTGTTCTTGATGAGATAAGGCGACTGAGCTGTTCCTTCGCCGTCGAACACCTTAGGCACAACGTTTATGATAAGACGTTTTCCGGAGGGTTTACCGTTTATGGTGGCAACGAGGGTGTCATTTGAATAGACCGTTTTCAGGTTAAGGGCGTTTCCATTGACAGAGAGACCCTGAGAATTTGCCGAAAGGTTTCCATTCTCGTTCAATAGCATCCATTTCACAGCCTGTGGCGCCTGGAGCGCGGCGGAGTGTTTCATTACTCTGGTGGATTCACCGGCATTGAAGAGAACTGCTGCTCTGGCTGTGGCACCTTCTTCAAGTTCAGCAAATATTTTGAGGGTAGGATAGCCGTTCGAGGCCGCGGACCACACTGCGGAAGAGGTACCCGGAATCAGGTTGCCAATGAAGACATCGGAAGTGCGACCGAAGCGAGAATCGTGCAGGCCGGTTGCCTGGTTGTCGGAGAAGACATTGGTGAATGCCGTGTCGGAAGGTTTCTCCGGGAACTGTTCCATTGTGAATTCATCGCCGAAGATTCCGGCATGTTCAGTCCTGTTCTTAGCCTGAATCTGACCTGAGTTGAAGCAGTTCCTCACATAGATAGGTTCAGTCATACCTGTGCCTCCGGCATAGCTTGTTGTAATGTAGCCGATTATGCCTCCGGCATAGGTGGAGAGACCGTCGTTGAGGATAAGACCTGCATTGTGGCAGTCGTCAATGTACGAATCACGGACAATGCCTGCGATACCTGCGGAAGCCTCTTCTGTTCCGGTGGTGGAAAGAGTATGAACGAAGCCAGTGTTAAGACACCGGTCCATATCCACAGCATACAGGTAGCCAGCAATGCCGCCTGCAAAGCCATAGCCTGTGGCCTGGGTAACATTTCCCGAGAAACGGCAGTCAGCCATTTTGCCTTCGCGGGCAGTGGAGAACGACTGTGCGAGACCGGCGATGCCGCCTACACATGAAGCGCCGTTGGTAAGACGCTGAGGCAGCGACACATCGGCATCAGAATGGCATTTTGTTATAGCGCCGTAGGAGTAGCCTACAATACCACCTACATAACCGTAAGCGGAAGATGTGCCGGAGAACGAGCAGTTGTCGATGGTGCCGTATGAACGACCTGCAATGCCACCTACGCAGAGACCTTGGGTGAGGACAGAGCCGTTGGCATGGCAGTTGATGATCTTGCCTTGCGAATAACCGGCAACCAGACCGAGATAGTAACCTGAGCCAGTGATGGAGGCATTGGCGAGGGTGAGGTTGGTGACAGACGCATCGTTATATATGGCGCCGAAGAGACCCTGGAAGTGGTATCCGACACCGTTGATAGAAAGGTTGGAAATGGTGTGGCCGTTACCATTGAAGTTACCGTTGAAGGCAGCTTTGCGGCAACCGATGGGTAAGAAACCGTTCACACCCGACATGTCGATGTCGTTTTCCAGCCGGAAATATCTCTGCGGGAAAGAGTTCTTCTGCGAGGCCTCTGAAAGAGCGAGGAGGTCGTGGGCAGTCTTAATGAGATAAGGCGAGGCTGCTGTGCCGTTGCCTTCGAGATTGAATCCTGCCGAGTCCGGTACCTTCAATGCGGTGTTTGCCTTGAACTTGCAGGTAGTGAGGTATAGGGCCACGAGACCGTCCTGCATTATAGAGCCTGCGCACCACGGAGAGAAGGTCATGGTGGAGTCGGAAACGGATATTGTAGCGGTGACGGGGTCATCTTTGTTGATGACTCCTGTTGCGGGATCGATTGGGAAAGAGTGGAAAGCACCGTACAGCCCTACGTTGGCGATGAACTGTTCGGAGACAGTTGCTGATGCATCGGGGGATATGCGTGCTATGACGGGAACGCCGGTTGTTCCGAAGTTGTAGATTTTCATTTCGGAAGGAGATGGCTGTTCTACCAACAATGGATAAGTGATTTGCGAATCCGTTCCGTTAGTGCGCTTAGTGGCTGTCATGGTGGCGTTGGCAGGCACATACTGACAGCTGTCGATTGCAGCCAGCAGAGTGCCTTTGTTGTCGCCATACCCTACAATGGCACCCCATTGCTGCAAACGGATAACGCCATTGGCATCGATAGTGCCGCGTACGGGAGTAGTGGGGAAATACTGTATGGCATCGCCTTCGATCTTGATTGGGAAGAGGTACACGTCGCCATACTGGGAACTTTGCCAGATGCGCTGTGGCAGAATGCTCACTGTTCCGGCGTTGAGGTCAACAACGGCATCGACAGTTTCCTCAAGGCCATAGAAGTTGTGGATGTGCACCATGGTAGCATTTGTGTCTGCCACGGCCTCCATTACGCAGTTCACTTCGGAACCGTTGTGGACGAAGTCTTTTCCTATCCAGGGGCCGAAGACGAGTTTTGCTGGAGTGGCAAGGCGTTGGTTTTTCACAGTGTTCACTGCGGGAGCCTCTGCAACAGATGCTTTGCCCATCGGTTTCAGGACACGTTTGTCAGGGTCTACGGAAGCGGAGACGGAGGTCTTGGGTGTCATTGTCTTGCTTCCTGTCTGAGAGTTTTCCGCCAGAGCGATGTCGGCGGCGAACACATGTGCGGGGTTGAACGATTCCTGCAACGGGGACGCGGCTTCAAGCGGTTGCCAGACATGAGCGGGAGGAGCGGTGTCCTTCTTCGCGACTACGTCGGGCGCGGCCCAAAGCGACCCCGGAAGTGCGAGAACGCTTACCGCAAGTAGCTTTAAGGTTAATTTTCGGTTCATATTTATGGTTGTTGGGTTAGATTTCCGGTTTATCGGTCAGTGTTTAAAAAGTGCCGGGAGCGGATACGGCTACAAAAGTAAGGAAACAACTGAATTATTCAAAATTATATGTGAAAATAATCTGAAAAATTCAGTGGATGGGTGGAAGAGAATATGAGTTGATGAGTAGAGGCGTTGAAGAGTGAATGAGTTAGGTGCAGCTCCCAGGCTGTAATTGGTTGGAGGAGAGAGGAGATAGCTGTTTCAATCAACAACTACGGCGCTTTCAGGCAATTTGCGGTTTTTCAGCCACTTATTCAGGTAGCGGCAGAGTTGCAATCCAAGCAAAGGCAGCGCAACTCCCGCAATGGTATATGGGATGAAGAAGAAATCGTCGTTATGTTCATGGATTACCATGTGGCAGCCGATTTGTCCCCAGTCCATTCCATACCACCATATCTTGACGGCGCTGACTGTCTTGAACGCTATGATGTGGAAGATGAAGATATACAGGGTATTGTCGCCGATAAAGACGAGGAGACGACGCAGGACATTGTCGTGGCGGTCGATTCTTACAGCGAAGTAATGAATCATCAGGAAACCGGTGATGCCTGTGAGCGGGAGTGTCCAGAGGTCGCGCCAATGCCCTGAGTTGTTCATGCCGGAAAAATGGAGAGTGGCGGAAATGCATAGTACAACTATGTAGAACAGAGTGATTCCCCAGTGTTCCACTATCCGCTTTTCGTAAGTACGGTAAAGCACTCCTATTCCGAAGAAGAAAACGCCCCAAGTCTCGCGCCATGCCCCGTTAGGGATAAATCGTACGCTGAAGCCGAAGCCGATGTGCATGGCAGTGAAGGCTACCATTCCCAGGCAGATTATGGTCACAGTCCAGTTTGCGCTGATTGAGGTGCGTCTGGAGATGAGGATATATAATAGCAGGAATATTATGCTTGCCAGGAACAGACCACGGAAAAACCAAAAAGCACCGGCCATGAACTCATCGTAGCCTGCCATAGCGGTAAACATATATACAAGTCGTTGAATGGCTTCTGTGAAGGAATAAGGATGCGTTACTCCTCCTTCCCAGTTTCCGTATTGTTCGTTGAGGACGCCTATATGGAACCATACATTATGCAGCAAGAGGAAGAAAATGCTCCATTTCAGAAAGGGGAAGTAGAGTCCTTTTATACGCTTGCGGATGAAGGTCCATGGCTCGTCGATGTATTTGTGGCTGAAGAAATAACCGGCGGCGATGAAGAAGAGTGGCATGTGGAACGGATACACGAAATTGAGTATGCCGTAAGGTGCGTCGGTGTGGCCGAGCACCATGAGTATTATGGCAATTCCTTTGCAGATGGAGATAACGTAGTTGCGTCCTTTTGATGAGGCATTGGCAACAGAAACGGTAGTCCGGTCAGTCATTGAATATAAGTTTGAGAGCGCAAAGATAAAGCAAATTGGGGCAACAGGCAAACTCTGTCAGATAAATTGTGTTTTCCACGTTGGATTAAATTGTTTTAATTTGCAAAAATATCCACGAACCTTATCATGAAACCAGGTTTGAAAATACTATTGCTCCGGGTGTGCGACCCCAGCCAGCAACGCGAAAATTTAAGGAACGAGGTCTCAGGTGTCTTCATTGGCACAGCTTTTTTATAGGTCCTGACAGGTTTAATTTGTTTGAATTCGTGAATTCAAACAAATTAAACAAGGTTTCTGATGCTTTGAGGAGGGAATGTACGTTGTAAGGTATTGAGTTTATAAGTCCTTGATTTGTAGTGTATTATATGATTATTGAGGTGTTGTTGCCTTAAGTCGTACAAGAAATTGTTGTTGTACTTCATGAAGTGAATGACAACTTATATGATATAGGTAGTAATTTTGAACCGCAATCAGGAAAGTCATGATGCATGATAGTTTCATTCACATGCCATGCATGACCTTACTGGCAAGGTTGAATATATAATAGGATAGTGTGACCCTGAACCTGAAACATGGTTCGGAACACGAAATTGGCGTGAGCCAAAACGCATACACTATAAGTGTGAAAACAACGAATAAGAAGATTGTGGAATAATAAAGTTAGCATCTACTGGGTTGTCGCTCGTCGGGACTGACGAGGACAACTTTTTTTATTGGCGGATATTGAAATCAAATTTTTCTTATACCAATTGTGCATTGGAGAATTATTAGTAATTTTGCAGGCCAAAAGCCATGAAACGCTTATGGGGTTATAAGTGCAGAACGAACTGACCATGCCATCGGAAAAAGACAGGATAGACGAGATACTCCACACAGGGAGTGTGCTTAGGCTGCTGAGTCCCGGAAAAGTAAGGGTGAAGATTGCCGATGCCTCGCAGTGTGGCACTTGTGCCGCCGCATCTCTGTGCAGTATGGGTAGCAAGAAACAGGGTACGGAACTCGATGTGTCTGTGCCCGCTTCGTTGCAGGTAGGAGTAGGCGATAAGGTGGAGATTGCCGGTACCGAGCAATTGCATAAAAAAGCAATACGGCTGGCTACTCTTTACCCCACGCTGGCAATTCTGGCTGTGATGATTGGCGTTTATCTGCTGACCGGCAACCAGCTCGCAGCAGCTTTCTCCGGGATAGGAACCATGATTCTCTTCTTTGTAACATTATGGCTGTTTCGCAACAAGATTGAACATGAGTTCAGCTTCTCTGTGAAACGTGTAATCAGGAAAGACTCTTTATAATCCGGCAGGCCGTATGCAATCCTGCGGCAAAGGGATAATTCTCAGTCTGCACCGTCAATGACAACAGCGATTACTAAACAATCTGATACTTTATAATAATGAGTGTAATCTGGATTACAGTGCTTCTTCTGGCAGCGATAGGCCTGATAGCGGCTCTCCTGCTGTATCTGGCAGCCAAGAAGTTCTATGTGTATGAAGATCCTCGAATAGCCCGGGTGGAAGAACTCTTGCCGGGCGCTAACTGTGGCAGTTGCGGTTTCAGTGGCTGCCATGCCTTTGCTGTGGCATGCTGCAAGGCAACCTCTCTGACAGGTATCAACTGTCCGGGTGCCGGCGGAAACGTCATGCACCGCATTGGCGAGATTGTTGGTCTTGCCGCAGAGGAAGTGGCACCGCAAGTAGCCATTACAGCCTGTAACGGTGCCTGTGCGCTGAGACCTCAGACTTCGCGCTACGAAGGTGTGAAGAGCTGTGCCCTCGAAGCAGCTACTTTCTCAGGCACCACGGCCTGCGCTTATGGATGTTTGGGAGGAGGGGACTGCGTGGAGGCTTGCCCTTACGATGCCCTCTCTATGGATGCCGAAACAGGATTGCCGAAAGTGAACTATGACCTTTGTGTAGGATGCGGACGTTGTGTCGACGCTTGTCCAAGACATCTCATGAATCTAATCCCAAAGCAAAAGCCAAGGGTATGGGTGGCTTGTAGCAATCACGACAAAGGCGGCGTGGCGATGAAAGAGTGTGACGTGGCATGCATCGGTTGCGGAAAATGTATGCGCGAATGTCCCACGAAAGCTATTAAAGTGAAGGATTTTGTGGCGGTGGTAGATCAGAGCCTCTGCATAGCCTGTGGCAAATGCATGGAGGTGTGTCCACGAAGCAGCATCCTTTCAAACCAGATAATAAAAAATCCGACTGAGCAGGCATGAAAACTTTCAGAATAGGAGGCATACACCCGGCACCTTGCAAGATGACGGCCGGCAGCCCGGCTACCGCTCTCCCGGAACCGGATGTGCTGACTTTATTGTTGGGTCAGAGCATAGGCAAACCGGCGAAACCGTTGGTGAAAGCTGGAGATATGGTAACCGCAGGGCAGCTGATAGCGGAGGCTGACGGACTCATCAGCGCAAATCTGCATGCACCGAGGGCGGGAAAGGTATCTAAAATAGCAAAGGTACGCACTCAGCAGGGATATTGGCAGGATGCCATTATTATAGAATGTGACCATTTAGCACCGATGCCGGAATTTTCCGGCCTTACGGAAAAAGAGGTGGAGGATCTTGCCCCGGCTCAGATTGTGGAGGCAGTTCGCAATGCCGGAATAGTCGGGCTTGGTGGCGCTACTTTTCCCACAGCGGTGAAGCTGACTCCGCCTCAGGGCGTGACGATTGACACTATAATAATAAACGGTGTAGAATGTGAGCCTTATCTCACCTGCGACGACCGTCTAATGCGCGAACGTGCCAGAGGCATCATTCTCGGCGCGGATCTGTTGAGGAAAGCGGTTAATGCCCGTAGTGTGCTGATTGGCATAGAGGCCAATAAGCCGGAGGCGTTGGCTGCTATGAGGGAAGCGAACAGAAATTACTCCCATGATTATATAAGCGTTCAGGAACTCAAGACAAAATACCCTCAGGGTGGCGAGAAACAGCTGATAGCGGCACTGACTGGAAGAGAAGTACCCTCTGGTAAACTCCCGGCCTCCGTCGGTGTGGTGGTGGACAATGTCGCTACGGCCTATGCTGTCTATGACGCCATTTACAATGGTAAGCCATTGATAGAGCGCTACGTAACGGTAACAGGAAGTTCTCTTTCCGCACCCTGTAATCTCATCGCGCCCATCGGGGTGAGTGTGGATGAATTGTTGGTAGCTGCAGGCGGCCTTCCGGAAGATGGCACGACACAAGTGATTGCTGGTGGACCAATGATGGGTCGGGCAATCAGCGAAACCGGCGCTCCTTCGGTGAAAGGAACTTCCGGAATACTTGTCATGACAGGAGATAAGGTTCATAAGAAGCCGGAACAGCCCTGTATCCGTTGCGGCAGATGTGTGCATGGATGTCCCATGGGACTCGAACCCTATCTGCTCATAGCACAGGCAAGGCATGGTTTGTGGCAGGAAATGAAAGAGAATGCCGCCATGGATTGCATAGAGTGTGGTTCATGCAGCTGGACATGCCCGTCGAACAAGCCTTTGCTCGACTTTATCAAACTCGGAAAAATAGAAATCAGGAAACAGAAATTATAATAATGTCTCGCGAACTAACAATAACTTCTTCGCCCCATGGCCACAGTTCGTGGAGTGTGCGGCGCTGCATGTGGAACGTTGTGCTGGCGTTGTTGCCCGCATGTGGCGTGGGTATCTGGGTGTTCGGACTGCCTGCCCTTTGGGTGATTCTGTTCAGTGTGGGCGGCTGTCTGCTTGCTGAGTGGGCAATAGAACGTTGGCTCTTCCACCGTCCATGTACTCTGGCCGATGGCTCGGCGTTGATTACAGGAATGTTGCTGGCCTGCAACTTACCGGCATCGTTGCCTTGGTGGATGGTGCTGATAGGGGCTGTGGTGGCCATTGGCATAGGCAAAATGAGCTTTGGCGGCCTCGGCACCAATATCTGGAATCCTGCTCTCGTGGGCCGTGTGTTCCTGCTCATTTCCTTCCCCGCAGCCCTGACGACTTGGCCCTCGGGTGTGAACGCCGGGATTGAAGCGATTACCGGAGCCTCGCAGCAGGCCGATGCCGTTACGGGAGCTACTTTCCTCGCTCAATACAACGAAGCATGGGCAAACCATTCGCATATCAGCGTTGATATGACACAGTTGCTTACGGGGCAGATGAACGGCTCTTTAGGCGAGGTGGGAGCCATAGCCATTTTAATAGGTCTGGTTTGGCTGCTTGCTACAAGAGTCATCACATGGCACATACCGGTTTCAGTGCTTGCGGGTGCCGTGGCTATTAGCGCGGCCCTCGGATGTAATCCTTTGTATGACCTGCTCAGCGGTGGTCTCCTGCTCGGTGCTGTTTTCATGGCTACGGACTATGTCACTTCGCCAGTGACGCACAAAGGACA
>CAJMDR010000057.1 GCA_905212215.1 uncultured Porphyromonadaceae bacterium | reverse complement strand
CGGATGGAGGCCAAGGATGTTATGCCGGGACGGACTTTGAGAACGCGCATCTGTTCGGGGGTGTACATGTCGACGTATTTGCGCACTTCTGGTCTCGGCCCCACAAGGCTCATGTCGCCGAGAAAAACGTTGATGAGTTGTGGAAACTCGTCGAGTTTGTACTTGCGGATATAATAACCTGAGCGGGTCACTCGTGGATCGCGGCCTCCTACGGTGATTAACCCAAATTTGTCGCTGTCAGGACGCATTGAGCGGAACTTATAGAGGCGGAAATCCTTGTTGTCGCGCCCTACGCGGATCTGGCGGTAGAAGACAGGGCCTCTGGAGTCAGTCTTTATCCAGACGGCAAGGATAGCGAAGAGTGGACTCAGGACTATCAGTCCCAGCCCGCTCGAAACGATGTCAAAAAGTCGTTTCAAAGCTCTTTGAGTATTTCGATGTAGTTGCTGAGGATATATGCCACTTCATCGTCAGTGAGACGGGTATAAAGAGGCAGCGTTATCTCGTTGTGGTACTGCTCGTAGGCATTGGGGAAGTCCTTTATATCGTATCCCATGGCCTTGTAAGCGGTCATCATGGGCAGAGGCTTGTAGTGGACGTTGGTGGCGATTCCGCGCTCCGCCATCTTCACTATGATTCCGTTACGCTGCTCCACAGTGATGCCGGGTATTCGGGTGAGATAGAGATGGCCGCTTGAAGAGTGCTCGTTGCTGTAATGCTGCAAGACCTTGACCCCAAGGGGTTCGAGCGCGACGTTGTAACGCTCTATGAGCTGACGGCGACGGCGCAGCATCTCGGGATAGCGCTTGAGCTGTGCCAGACCGATTCCGGCCATGACATCGGTCATGTTGCATTTGTACCATGTGCCGATGATGTCGTATTCCCACGCCCCGAGCTGAGTCTTGGCAAGAGCATCCTTGTTTTGTCCGTGCAGGCTGAGCAGCTGGAGTTTCTTGTAAACGGCCTCATTGTTGATTCCTTCGTGCGAACGCCACGTCAGGGCTCCTCCTTCGGCGGTGGTGAGGTTCTTGACGGCGTGAAAAGAGAAGGAGGTGAAGTCGGCAATCTCGCCGCACATCTTTCCATGCCACATCGCACCGAAAGCATGGGCGGCATCGGCAATGACTATGCATCGACCGTATGCTTTCTGAAGGTCATTAGCGGGCTTGAAAAGATGCTTTTTCGCTTCGACTGCGGCAAAGACCTTTTCGTAGTCGGCCACTATGCCGCCAAGGTCTACCGGCATGATTGCCTTTGTGCGCTCGGTGATGGCCTCAGCCATTTTGTCATAGTCCATCTCGAACGAACCGGGAGCACAGTCCACCAATACAGGCTTTGCGCCGACATGACACACTGAACTTGCCGTGGCTGTGTAAGTGTATGCGGGAACAATCACCTCGTCGCCCTCGCCGATACCCAATACGCGCAGAGCCAGCTCCATGCAGGCTGTAGAGGAGTTCAGACACACCGTGGTATGCTCAGGCTTCCCCTCGGCATCATATATAGCGGTCTGGCAGCACATCGAGATTAGATGCTCGAACTCCTTGGTCTTGGGTCCGGTAGTGATCCAGCCGGATTTGAGAGCTTCAGCTACCTGCTGAATCTCCGCCTCCGACATATCCGGCGGCGAGAAAGGGATATTTCGTTTGGTGTTCATTTTACTATCTGTTTATTTTTGCGGAGAAAGTCTTATTAGTCATAAGCTTGTATAATCCGACTATATAGCCAAAGCCATAGCTGAGATGCACAACCGCATAGGTTGTAGTCTGCAGTAATATCTGTTTTGGAGATTGGCTTGATTTTATCGAGAAAAAGAGAGCCAATAATAGATAAAGCACAGTAACGCCCAAATATACCCAGACAAAAGGATGCCAAAGTATTGATATCAAAGCACCTATGAACAACCATAGCACAAGAGCCGGAGGCACGAACTGACGCAACGTTGCCGGGGAACCCAGTTTTCGGTTCACCAAAGGTTTGAACAAGCCATACTGAAAGAACATCCTGCCTACTTTGTTTATCTTGTCGCGGGCATAGTATTTTATCTGTACATGAGGAAGCAGGAAAATCTTACCGCCTGATTTAGTTATACGACCGTTGAATTCGTCATCCTGATTACGTGTCAATTCCTCATCAAACATTCCCAGCCTGTTGAAAATTTCACGTGGCCAGCAGCCGAACGGAACGGTGTCTACCTGTTTGACCTTTGATGCGCCTACTCGGAAATCGGAGTTTCCCATACCGAAACGGCTTCCTAACACAGTCGCTATCGCCTTTGCTTTCGCTGAATCATTTACAGGAACCGTTATGCACACTCCTCCAACGTTATCGGCGTTTAATTCCTCCAGTTGACGGGTAAGTTCTGAGAAATAATTCGTGGGATATTCGGCATGAGCGTCAAGACGTATTACGGTATTACCTTTGGATGCGGCGATTGCTGCATTAAGTCCGGTCGGCACAATCCGTTGAGGGTTGTCAATGAGCTTTATGAAAGGATATTTTGCTGCATATTCCGTTACGATTTCTCGTGTTCGGTCTGAACTCATGCCGTCGGCAAAAATCACCTCCAGGTCATCCTTGGGATAATCCTGCCTCAGAATGGACTCAATGCACCCGGCAATGTATTTCTCTTCGTTATAGATGGGACAGATAACGGAAAGCATCTGGGATTAATTTTTACCTCGTATTCTTTTCCCGAGGAAAAGACCGTTGACAAGTTTGAGAATCATTGTCAATGCGTTGGACTTGTCTTTAGGTAGAGGAAAGATGATATATTGTTTTAAATATTCAGGAATAACATCTATCCTCCCAAATGTATAGATTTGTATAGGTTTGTTTTGTGTCTTAAAATTTTTAACGGAGTATTTGATGTAACCTGAATTTGAAGAATCGTTTGAAAGCAGAACAATCAATAATTCAGATTTCTTCAATTTAAGATCAAGGTTTAGGTCTTTGATTTTTGTTCCGCTTATCAGTTCGGATATTTCAGGATAGCATCTGTATCCTGATTTTTTTAATTTTTCCACCAGTTCCTGTGCAAACTCTATATCGGAAAAATGATTTGCAATAAATATTGTACCCTTAATCTGACGCTTTGAAATTATTGAAAGAAGCAGATAAACCATTCCGGTTACAAGTAATAAAGCTGTCAGTGCATATAAGACGTTTATTACAGAGAAGTCGGAATTCTGAGTGTCAAGAATAAACGGCAACACAAATGAAATTATAATTGCTGTAATCGAGAGGAACAGGGAAATATATCTTTTCATCTTAAAAATTATATGCGATTATCAGATATGCTGCACCTACAGTATCCGAAAGAACAATGGCGGCAGGTTTCAAACTCATTGAACCTGTGATGCTTTCTCTTACCCAACCATTCTCTCTTAATATCCAGGTAACCCCCATCATTCCGATCAGAAGGCCCCCAAACACCAGTCCCTTTATAAATAACTCTTCAGTAAGTGTCTGAACCTGATCAGTTGCTGTCTGTATCTTAAGCGCCAAAAAGGACATTTTAATCAGGA
Organism: uncultured Porphyromonadaceae bacterium; assembly: GCA_905212215.1. Lineage (GTDB taxonomy): Bacteria > Bacteroidota > Bacteroidia > Bacteroidales > Muribaculaceae > Lepagella. Next base: position 5,374 of record CAJMDR010000057.1, on the reverse strand, counting down.
ATATAAGGATTGCAGTAACCATGAGATTGGGGGCGACAGAAAAGTCAGACCATGAGAACCAGTCCATTCTTTTATCCTTATAAAATATCTTGATCAGGATGGTAAGAAATGTGGTGATAATCGGCAGCCACATGAACCTGAATGCCTCACTTGACAAGAACTTAATCATGAACCTGCTTTATTTTGTATTCCATAATATCTACATACAGCAAAAAATAAATGTCCGCCAAATAACAGTTAGCTTTCCTTGAAAGAATCTATTTCTCCTGATAAATACATTTACAAATTATTTTATTTTCTTAATCTTCGAAATATCCGCTTTTTGACCAAGAGCTTCAAGGAACTCGGGGGTAAAGTAGTCCATCATACCGCCTTGAGAGGTAAATGTCAGTTCTCCGAAGTATATTTTACCATCTACATTATAGAGGTCTACCCTTACAATTGGCGAAACAGCACTTAATTTCTTTGCCAAATGCAACATCTCGTCAAGATTCTTTGGTTTTGGGAGTAACTTGGCTTTTCTATATTCAGAAGTGAATATTGCCAATTCAGGATGGGCGTTCCATTCCAGATCATAAGTCATGACATCAGCGCCTCCACCATCGGCATCTCTATCATTGCATGTATAAATAAATATCGGTTCACCGTTGATACACCAAATTTTATAGTCAACCAATGAAGAATACCCGGTTGAAAGAGGTATAACTTGTTCGGCAATTATTATTGGAGGTATTCCTTTATATTGTGGTTCGGCAGCAAGGTCGCCGATGTTTTTTCTTTCAAGCCAACCTTTCAGTTTGGCCTTGATTTTTGGAAGATCAGCGTTCCTTAGGTCTCTGATAATAAGGTTAGTACCCTTTCCATCACCATTATTGGCTTTGAAAATCACCTCATTTGGGAGAGCGAAAACATCAATATCATCAACATTGTCCCATTTACCATACAGCTTGACTAAGTATTTGCCAAGGCCTTTGCTCTCTAAATAATTACGAACACGGTATTTGTCGGCCAATTCGGTCCATAGTGACGTATCAGCATAAAGTTTCTGCCACAGAATCTTCTCATTTAAATCCTGTGGATCCTTCAATCTCGGGAATCTTTTGAACTTAGCGTAAAATCTAACTTTTATAAGTGTCTCAGGCATATTACGTCCCATCCACTCACACAGCTTAATAAGAGGCCAAAAAGCCTTAGACATAATAGGTGATGTAGATATATTCATTTTTTTAAAATTCGTCTATTGGTGAAATCTTGAATAAGTTTGATCTTTTCATTCCAGGGCATGGACAACAAACGTCTGAGAATGGCCCTGCGATTTGCTTTTGTGTAGTTGTTATTGAATTTTGAAGCTGATTTAAAGTACTTTTCATTTTCTTCAGTTATCAAAACCTGTTTGTCAAGATATTCTTTGGAATAAAGCTCAGGTACTCTGTCTACAACTCTGGGGAAATAATCATCGCCAATGAATATATAGTCTGTCCAGATTTTAGCTTCTTCCTCAACTAAGTCAACATTCACCATCAATCCATATTTGGTAGGGCTCCAAGGCATGTTAAAAAGCGCATTTCCCAATGAATAAAAGATTGACTTTCCTTTGTATATTTCCGCGCCCTGTGCTACATGAGGATGCATTCCAACAACAAGGTCAATTCCAGTATCCACGAGACAATGAGCAAGTTGGCGCTGCTCAATATTAGGCCTGTTTATAAACTCATATCCCCAATGGATAAAAGCAATCTTAAAATCACACTTATCCAATTTATCAATTTCTTTAGTTATATCATAAATTTCGGGAAGATGCCAATATAATGGCTGACTGCTGAAATTATCAGGTCTCATGCTGAAAGCCAACAATCCAATCTTTTTATTCTGGTGGTTGAAGATTGTTGAACGCTGATTATCACTTCCTGCATATTTAATCCCTCTTTCTTTTAAATAATCTAATGTCTGGCAATACCCAGTTTCACCTATTTGCATGGAATGATTATTGGCAACACCATATAAATCAAGATGTTTCACATTATCCAAAACATGAGGGGTAATTATGAAATTACTGTCAGGACTATCAGCACATACACATTCAAAATTCCCTATCCAAAAATCGTTCTTGTCACGATTAAGATATTCAAATGGATCCCTACCTGTTTTAATAGATGTTCCAATCCCGACACCCATGTCAAAATAGCCATCGGAAAAACAGAGATCACCTAAAATCTTAAGCATTATTATTTTCTATATAAGGTTTTAAAATCCTCCACGCTTCAGATGGTAGATATTTTCTACATTCTTCAAATGCAGTATCTTGCATTTGAATTAATTTAGTTCTATCTTTCTGAATTAGGTTCAACTTAGCGAATATTTCCGGAACAGGATTATTGAAATCAACTATAAACCCATCTTTATCATTATGAATAAATTGTCTGGCATGTTTCCAATTTGTCGCAATAACAGGCAATCCGGCTCTAAAGGCATCTAAAACAGATCCAGGAAATCCCTCTGTATAATAGTGTGTTGGGAATAACATAATATCGTATTCCGAAAGTGTTGAAGTTATTTTATGGGGTTCCAAATGACCTTTGTATTTAACGAATGTATATTTGTTTACAAGATTGTCATTTAAATAAGTCCTGTCTTCTTCCGAATCAAAAGGCCCATATAAATCTAAAATAATGCTAGTATTCAAATCGGATTTCTTGATTCTCTCAGATAACTCAGATAAAGTATCAAGTCCTTTCTTAATATTAATGCGTGCCATAAATACAAGCTTCAGATTGTTATGAGCACCTTTTATTGGTTTTGTATATGTCCCTTTCCTGAAATTTGGAATAACGCCGATGTTGTTAAATCCGAAAGACTCATTCAGTTCTTTACATGTGAGGGTGTTTTCAAAGAGATTAATCTTTATTCTTTTTAGCATACTCCTAACAACTGGCCATTTAGAAAGATATTCCTTGTGCCAGCCTCCAATGCCAATATGAATGATGTCAAATCTTAGAATCTGAGAAATTAAATAAATAGGAGGGAATAAAAATTTTAGATTATTCAAGCATGGAAGAATAACAAGTTTATCACAGGTAAATAAGTCTTTCAAGAACTTGAAAATACTATTTTTTGAAGATCTGAAAGCTTGAGTATCGGCATATCTTACTTCACATTCAGAATAATCCTTAAGTAATTCATAGATTGCTCTTGTCTTTACTGTCTGACCGTCAAGTTGGTTAGTTACATAACCAAAATATCCGAATACAAGAATTTTCTTGCGCTTCTTCATTTTCTGAATTTTATGACTTTTGCAGGGACACCTCCTATAACCGCCCAATCAGGAACATCTTTAGTTACGACTGCTCCAGCAGCGATGATGACTCCATGCCCTATGGTGACGCCGGGAAGTATTATGGCTCTGGCGCCTATCCATACATCGTCTTTTATAGTCACTTTCTCCGGAGGCGTCCCTCCTTGTCCGCGCATCGGGATATCGGTGCGGGCCGTAAGATGGTTTGATGTGAGAATCATGACATCCGGCCCCATCATCACATTGTCACCAATCACCAATGGTCCGCGTACTTTGCAGTTTATGCCGAGTCCGGAATAGTTGCCGAGTTCGATTCCCTGCCCTGTCCCGAAATTGGCATTTTTTTCTATATTTACATATTTGCCATGTTTGTCAAGGCATTTTGCACCTATTGATGAACGTATGCGACGTATTATTGAAAATATCGAAATCGCATTGTCGGTGGCAGGCAGATGCTTTGCAAAAATCAGATAGAGCAGTAACCAGAACTTCTTCATAGCAACTCCATATATTTGTCATAGAGCGACCGGATTGAGTTGTTGTTTTCAACCCAATTGCGGTTAAACCTGCAAATTTTCTCCAAACGGGATTGAGGCAATTCTAACAAATGGATTATGGCATCGGCAATGGCATCGGTGTCGTGCGGATTGAATAAGGCTCCGTTCTCTCCATCTTTTATTATGAACGGATGCTCGCAAACTGCCGAAGCTGCCACAGGCAGACCGCAGGCCATGGCCTCTACCATTACATTTGGATATCCTTCAAGTAATGATGGCATCACGAAAATATCATTATCTGTGTATGCCTGCTGGATATTCTGACATTCGCCGTGAAAGAGGCATTTTTCAGCTATTCCAAGGCGTTTTGTTGTGCCCTCTATTTCTTTCAGATAGTTTTTATCGAGCGGTGCACCGTACCAGTTCAACTGAACATCATATCCCGATTCTATGACCTTTTTAATCGCCTCCAACAGTCTGACGATGTTTTTCGATGGTATTATGCGCCCTACACCTACAAGGCGAACAGGTTTATGGTATTTGTGTTCCTGCTTCATCTGAAACACATCCAGTTCCACGCTATTAGGAATGGCAACCGTCTTGGATTTCAGAGCCGGACAATGCTCTATGATGTTTTTAGCCTCGTTATTTGAATTGGCTACGATATGGTCTGCGAAGCGGTATAAGAAATTCGTCAGCTGTCTGCGTCTTGACCATGAAGTGGTAAAAGAACGTTCTGAGACAATAAGCTTCGTCTTGGGTGAGAGGAGTCGGGCAAGGATGGCTGTCTCGTTGGACATTGGCAGATATGAAATTGCAGCATCAGCTTTTCTTTCTCGCATAAGAGAAGCTACTTTCAACACCCTGTCTACTTTGTTTTTAGGAGGCAGAAGAATATGCTCCACGTTGTTTTCCCGGAGATAGCCATCGTGGAAATTGCGGTTCACCCACGTCACCACAATGGCCTTATGTCCCTGATGCTGACAATATGCCGCCAACCGTGTCAATTGTCTTTCGGCACCTCCCGACCCTAAATTCTCAGTTATGAAGAGGATTGTCATGGCTTTAAAGACTCAAGAAATCCATAAGTTTTTCATAATTTCTTTGTAATCCGTGAGCTTTTGTGAAATATCTATTTATATTTCCACAAATAACAGTGTACTCCGACTTCATAAGCATTTCCCTTAACTTAAGAATAAAATCCTCTTGATTTTCGCAGACTTTCCCCAGATTTTCTTTCTTTATAACATCACTTGGATCCACTGTTGAAAGAACCGGGACACCATTAGCCCAAGCCTGTAAAAAAGTATTAGGGAAGCCTTCATATTCAGATGTACATAAAAGCACCTTTGCATTTGAAAAATATTCGTTGGTTTCCCAAAAGGGCAATGCACCGAGGAAATCTACATTACAAGATTCAGCCGCCTTATTGACACATTCGTTATAAACTTCATTATCTGCATTTCCACCAATAATAATAAACCGCTCATGTGGAAATTTCTCTGCTATATCGAAGACCCATTGTGGTCTTTTTAGAGCTTGTTTAAAAACAAATGTGAATGAGAAATGAGCATCAGTCGGATGC
>CAJMDR010000056.1 GCA_905212215.1 uncultured Porphyromonadaceae bacterium | reverse complement strand
TGCCTGCTTCATTGCTATGTCGGCCTGCAGCAACTCAGGTTCAATGTTGCGTATCTGCACTGCAGTGCGCAGAGTGTCATATTCCGTAGCTGTGCCCTGAAGGAAGCGTTTGCGGAAAATATCGGCGTTAACAACCGCCTGGTTGTAATTTCGCTTTATCACCTGCATGGAGGATCTCGCCAAAAGCAGAGCATAATAAGCGCGGTTCACCTGATCCACCATATCAAGTTTCGACGCCCTGGACTGCTCCGCATTCGCAAGTATCTGCAAATCGCTTATCTGAAGACTTTTCCAGAGTTGTGGCGCCACCAGAGGCATGGAGGCGGAGAAGCCAAGGTTCCAGTTGTTGTCGCTTCCCATTTTCAACTTCTGGCTCGTTCCTCCCATATTCATTGAAATGGTCTGCAATTCCACGGCACGCTGGTAAGAAGCCGAGAAATTTATATTTGGGAAGAGTTGCGCCAGAGTCTCCTTCTTGGTATAGTCAGCACGGGTAATTTCCATGTCGGCCACCTTGATGGTTGGATTGTTAGTCAAGGCGATACGTATGCACTCGTTACGCGTCAGCGACAGCCGTGTGCCTGTTTCTTCAGCAGGAAGCACTGAATCTGCGTAATCAGGCAACGTATCAGGCAGTAACCGTGAATCCTGCGCATACATATGCAAAGCTGCAGCAAGCAGCAGTGCTGTTAAAATTCTTTTCATTCGTTCAGAAAATCCAGATAATGTTCATTAATATTCCTGGGCTGGAACGATTCTATGATCTCAAGACCTTTGTGCGATGCTATGCTGCGCAGGAAACCTGAGGTTATGGTATGGTAAATCTCCTGTAAGGTAAACATGCCGGCAAATTTGCCCTCCATACGCTTCAATGCCTCCATCTGCACCGTCATCATGGCATATAGCACAACGATGTTCACATTTTCGCGGAACACGCCTTCGCTGACACCCCGTTTGTAGAGCCCGCCCCATTTCAGGATGGCATCGTCGCGTTTTTCCTTATAGATTTTACCTATGTCAGGATAAAGCGTATCTATATCATGGAAGAATGCTATGGTAAGGATGTTCAGAAGTTCACCGTTCAGATGAAACATTTCGGCAAGTGCGGAAATGGAATTCGGAGCCGTCTCGAATATCTCACGGCACTTATCATCCATCTTGCCGAACATATAATCGAGAGTTTCAGCTATCAACTGATGTTTGCTGCCGAAAATTTCATATAACGTACGTTTGGACATGCTGAGATCTGACGCCAGCAAATCCATCGTCAATCCTTTCAGCCCTTTCCGGAGCATCAACCGCAATATTGCACGAAGCAACCGTTCATGCTTGGCATTGTTGTCTGTCATGTATGTTGTGGTTTAGTTCTCAAGTAATCAAGTCAAACACAAATATGTAACAAGAAACTTCACTATACTTTAGTTTTACTTGGCTACCAATATAACTGCAAAATTAATACAAAAAACCAACTCGGGCAAAATCGTTTTCTATTCTCTTCCATGAAACTACCCATAACCATGAGTAATCCACTAAAAATCAATGCCTTGGACCTATATATAAAAAAATATGGAGCGCCTCACGGAGCCCCATACCGAAATACATCTCTTACCTAATAAAAATAGTGTGATTATTGTTAGTCTTCCCTTTTTCTGTACTTATGACTTCCTAATGCCGGTTTAGTTTAATCACGGTGCAAAATTAATATTATTTTCCGAATTAGTTCCTATACTTTTTCCCTCACCTCGTACCAAAAAATCCGATTTGAATATTTTCTTAAAGTACCTTAATAATTTCAGCACTAAACCTAAGCGCTCAGAAAGATTCAACCCTCCCCCATTCCTTAAATGAATTCCATTTCTCCAAGGGATGTGGTTTTCTCCTTATCGTATTTTTCGTTAATTTTGCATCATAAAAAAATAAGTAGAAGATATGAGTGCAGAAAGTATTCCTGTATTGCTGCTCACAGGTTATCTGGGAAGCGGAAAGACCACCCTCCTCAACCGCATTCTGAACAATGAACGCGGTATCCGGTTTGCCGTTATCGTAAACGACATCGGCGAAGTCAACATTGACGCATCACTGATTCAGAAAGGGGGAATAGTAGGAAACGAAGGTGCCGATGACCTGGTAGCCCTCCAGAACGGCTGCATCTGCTGTACTCTGAAAATGGATCTCGTAAAACAGCTCTCCGACATTGCAGACAGCGGTAAATTCGACTATATCGTCATTGAAGCAAGCGGTATCTGCGAACCGGAACCTATTGCACAGACCATCTGCTCAATGCCTCAGCTGAACCTCAGCCTAAAGACTATGCCGAAGCTCGACTGCATCGTTACAGTGGTTGATGCCCTGCGCATGAAGACGGAGTTTGACAATGGCTCCAAACTCACCGGATCCAAACTTCAGGAAGAAGACATCGAGAACCTAATCATTCAGCAGATAGAATTCTGCAACCTGATTCTGCTGAACAAGATTTCAGAGGTAAGCGACAAAGACACATCTTATATTAAGTCCATCATCCGCGCCTTACAGCCAAGAGCTAAAATAATTGGTTGCGACTACTGCAACGTCCCCCTCTCAGACCTTCTTAACACCCGACTCTTCGATTTCGAGAAAGTAGCAACCTCCGCTACATGGATTCAGGCTATGGACACGGCTCCAGACGAACTCGAAGATGACGATGACCATGAACACGAACACGAACATCATGAACATGAAGAACATGGCCGTCACCATCATCATCACCACCATCACGATGAAGAAGGAGAAGCTGAAGAATATGGCATTCAGACATATGTCTATTACAGCCGTCCCGCACTCGACCTGAACAAGTTCGATTACTTTGTAGCAAGCAAATGGCCTGAAAACGTAATCCGCTGCAAGGGCATGCTTTATTTCTCAGAAAACGAAGACATGTGCTATCTCTTCGAACAGGCCGGCGTACAGAAAAAACTCACAGAATGTGGACTGTGGTGTGCTACGGCTCCCATCGAGGAACTGATTCCGATGATGGAACGGGATCCGTCGCTGAGGCGTGACTGGGATCCGCAATATGGCGACCGCATGATAAAACTCGTTTTCATTGGCCGCAACCTCGACAAGAAAGCTATTGCTAAGGCTCTCGATGCCTGCAAAGCCTGAACGGCTCTATAATACTAAAGGTGGTAGGTCCTATTATTTCTGAGGACATACCACCTTATTCATTTCCTTTTTCAAGGTTTCTTTACTTCTCAACTAAGTGCAACACCCGCTTTCACAAGCCGGAAATCTTTTCACATTGCAAAGTTACTGCCGGAAATCCATTACTTAATACCCAATTAATTGAATTTGTCATACCCTCCAATTAGTAATTTCCACACCTGAACCATTATGAAAAAGTCTTCTTATCACTATTTATAAGTATGGCATGAAATAAAGAAAAGAATTAATTTTGCACTGTTTTTAGGGACAGACAAATACCATGATACCTACCGATAACCTCTATTATCCTGAATCGCGGATGCGCGATATAGTCGACGACAACAACCTCTTGCTGTTGGTGTTGAGCCGTTTCGGTATTCCCCTCGGCTTCGGCGACAGCTCAATACGCGAGGTGTGCCGCGAGAATAACGTGGACTGCGATACTTTCCTCACTGTAGCCAACAGAATAAGCGGTCATCCTTTGGCTACCGGAAAGGTGTCGGTAGCTTCTCTCATGGAATATCTGAGAGGCGCTCACTCTTATTTCCTGGACTTCATCCTCCCGACTATCCGCGAGAAGATGATTAAGGCCATCAACTGCCATGACACTAAAGATGTCGGTTTTCTGATACTCAAATATTACGATGATTATGTCACCGAAGTGCGACGCCACATGGAATATGAGAACGACATAATTTTTCCTTACATAAAATCTCTTGAGGAGGACAATGTCGGAGACAACTCAATCTCTCTTCAGGACTATATGCTTAACCATGAGTCTATGGCAGAGAAACTTCAGGAGTTGAAAGACATCGTTATCCGGCACTATCGCCATCGCGACAATTATATCCTCAACTATGTCCTCTACGATATTATAAACTGTGAGGCCGACCTCATGAGCCATTGCGAGATTGAAGACAAGCTCTTCCTTCCCGCCGCCATGCGACTTGAAAAGGAAGTGAAGGCTCAGGCGCCCAAAAAAGTACGCACAATCTCCGATAACAAAGCGGAAAAAGCCGAATCCCTCAGCAATCGCGAGAAGGAAATAATAGCATGCGTGGCAAAAGGAATGTCAAATAAGGAAATTGCCGACAGCCTCTTCCTCAGCATTCACACCGTAACGACTCACCGCCGCAACATCGCTTCCAAACTGCAGATTCATTCCTCCGCAGGACTGACCATCTTCGCAATCCTACATAATATAATAGACATAAAGGATATAAGCCTGCAATAGCCAATATTTTTCCCGCGTTATTGAATTTAAAACTGTTCCTTCCCCGGTTACTTGAATTAAATTTATTACCTTTGCAGTCTAAACAAAGGATTAATGGATTACAACACCAACCGCGCCAAATTGAGGCTGCCGGAATTCGGGCGCCACATTCAGCAGATGGTGGATTATTGCCGCACCATCGAAGACAGGGAGCAACGTCAGGCTTGCGCCGAGTCGATTGCTTCCATCCTCACTCGCCTTTTCCCCGACGAGATGAATGCCGCCCAGGTCCCTAACTCTAAGGCGTGGGACACCATACAGATTCTCTCCGACTTCAGCCTTGACGTGGATTTCCCTTGTCCCGTAATTTCTGAAGAAAGCGTCCGCCCGGCTCCGCAAAGAGTTCCTTACATGCCACCCGAACCTCCTGTAAGAATTTACGGCCGCATCATTGAGAACATGGCAAAGGCGGTGGCTGACATGCCTGAAACGCCAGACAAGGACGAGGCGGTATGGCGTGTGGCAATGCAGATGAAGAAAACGCTCTTCCTGCACAACCCCGAGGCTGCCGAAGATTATATTGTGCTCCGAGACTTGTGCAATTTCACCAACGGGCGAATAAACCTCAACCCTGAAGTCTACAAACTGCGTGAGTTGTCGGCGCCTCAGGCTGCCAATAACACAAAAACCACCTCCAAGAAGAAGAATAAAAAGAAGAAATGAGTAGTTTCATTGTTGAAGGAGGCCATTCCCTGCACGGCGAAATCACACCGCAGGGTGCTAAAAACGAAGGTCTCGAGGTAATATGCGCTACTCTCCTCACCCCGGACCCCGTAGAAATTAGCAATGTCCCGGATATCCTCGATATTCGCAATCTTATTCTTCTGCTTCAGAGAATGGGGGTGAAGGTGCAGCGTAACTCACCGCATTCATATCTCTTCCAGGCCGATGACATAGACATAGATTTCATTTTCACCGACGATTTCAGTCGCATGGCTCGCTCGCTGAGGGGATCGGTAATGATTATCGGTCCGCTGCTCGCACGTTTCGGGAAAGCCATGCTTCCTAAGCCGGGAGGAGATAAAATCGGCCGCAGAAGGCTCGACACTCACCTCATCGGTCTCCGGAAATTAGGTGCCGATTTCTACTTCAACACCGATTCACGCCATTACGAAATATCCTCACATAGAGGTCTGAAAGGCACCTATATTCTTCTTGACGAAGCCTCGGTCACCGGCACAGCAAACCTGATAATGGCCGCCGTAAAGGCTGAAGGAACAACCACCATCTACAACGCCGCTTGCGAGCCTTACATCCAGCAACTCTGCAGGATGCTGGTCTCAATGGGGGCAAACATAGAAGGCATAGGGAGCAACCTGCTCAGAATCCATGGCGTGGAAAAGCTGCATGGAACACGCCATCGCCTCCTCCCGGACATGATTGAAGTAGGTAGCTTCATCGGCATGGCTGCAATGACAGGCTCTGAAATACGGCTAAGAGATGTCTCCATTGATAACCTCGGCATTCTCCCGTACTCATTTTCCCGACTCGGAATAGACCTTCAGTTCCAGGGCGACGACATCATAATCCCCGCAAGAAACGGTTATGAGATAGAAACTTTCATTGACGGCAGCATCATGACCTTTGCCGACGCTCCATGGCCCGGTCTCTCCCCGGACCTCCTCAGCATTTTCCTCGTCGTGGCTACTCAAGCCGCCGGATCCGTGCTCATTCATCAGAAAATGTTCGAGAGCCGTCTCTTCTTCGTCGACAAGCTTATAGACATGGGTGCCAGAATCATTCTCTGCGACCCACACCGTGCCGCAGTAATAGGAAGCGGTAAACTCCATTCTCTCAGAGCTACCAACATGACCTCTCCCGACATTCGTGCCGGAGTAGCAATGCTAATTGCCGCCATGGGAGCAAGAGGAACAAGCCGCATCCAGAACATAGACCAGATAGACCGTGGCTACGAGAAGATTGACGAGCGCCTCCGCGCACTCGGTGCCATCATCACCCGCGAAAAATAACCCATCCTTTCCTCTCCTCCCTTTCCCCTCTCCCCCTTTTCCTCACATTCTTTTATCACTCCTCCTCTTTTCCCTCTTGGTCTCGCATTTGTTTCTGTGCAAAAGGCTTGCCTCTTGCCCTTGTTTTTGATTCAGGCAGCAGGTTCACCTCCTGCGGGGCGTAAGCCCCAGCCACCTCTCCCCGCCTGAGGCGCCCAGATAAAACCATTCCCACCTCTCCTCTCAATCCCCAATTTGCACACATAATTTCTTTTTAGTAATTTTGCAGGCAATAAATTTTCAACATTTTTTTGCCACATGTCTTTTATTCAAGATAGAGTAAAAATGGAAGGACTCACATTCGATGACGTCCTTCTTATTCCAGCTTTCTCATCTGTATTGCCAAAAGAAGCAGACCTCAAAACACGCTTCTCCCGTCGCATCAACCTGAACGTCCCTCTGGTATCTGCTGCCATGGATACAGTAACTGAAGCGGCTATGGCAATAGCAATCGCCCGCGAAGGTGGAATTGGGGTCATTCACAAGAACATGTCAATCCCCGAGCAGGCACGTCAGATCCATACAGTAAAAAGAGCCGAAAACGGAATGATTTACGACCCCGTTACTATTCGCAACGGAGCTTCAATCCGACAGGCTCTCCAGCTAATGCAGGAATATCACATTGGTGGAATTCCCGTTGTCGACGAAAAAGGAATCCTGCGCGGGATCGTAACAAACCGTGACCTCCGTTTCGAAAAAGACCTCACCAGGGCTGTAGATGACGTAATGACAGCCGAAAACCTCATCACAACGGATCAGACCACAGATCTGGAGCAGGCTACCGAAATTCTACAGCGCCATAAAATCGAAAAACTCCCCGTAGTTGACGCCGAAGGAAAGCTCATCGGCCTCGTCACCTATAAAGACATAAAAAAAGCCAAAGACAAACCAAATGCCTGCAAAGACTCTCTTGGAAGACTCCGCGTGGCAGCCGGCATCGGTGTAACACCCGATTCCATGGTACGCGCCGAAGCTCTTGTCAAAGCTGGCGTTGACGCTCTCGTAATCGACACTGCCCACGGTCACAGCGCTGGCGTGGAAGGTGTGCTCAGAAACGTTAAGAAAGCATTCCCGGACATTGACGTAGTAGTAGGTAATATAGCCACTGCCGATGCCGCACGTTATCTGGCCGATGCTGGTGCTGACGCAGTAAAAGTCGGAATAGGCCCAGGTTCTATCTGCACTACCCGAGTGGTTGCCGGAGTAGGTGTGCCGCAACTCTCAGCAGTATATGACGTGGCAAAAGCCCTTAAGCCCTATGGAATACCGTGCATCGCCGATGGTGGAATACGCTATAGCGGCGACATAGTCAAGGCTCTTGCAGCTGGCGGTTCATCCGTAATGCTCGGTGGTATGCTCGCCGGTGTGGAAGAATCTCCAGGCACAACCATCATTTTCAATGGCCGTAAATTCAAATCATATCGAGGCATGGGTTCCCTCGAAGCTATGGAATGTGGCTCAAAAGACCGCTATTTCCAGGGTTCCGAAACAGAAACTAAGAAACTCGTTCCCGAAGGAATCGCGGCCAGAGTACCCTACAAAGGATCTCTTTATGAAGTAGTATACCAGATGCTGGGGGGACTCCGCGCAGGCATGGGTTATTGCGGTGCCAGGGACATCGCGGCTTTGCAGCGTGCGCAGTTCATCCGCATCACCTCGAACGGCGTTACGGAGAACCACCCGCACGACGTGACCATCACGAGTGAAACGCCCAATTATTCCCGCGGTGAATAGTTCCGATCCCGGGATTGCGGCCTGCGGGCTTTTTTGCGGTTCATGCCGGAAATTCCGGAAAGGGAGTTGTCCGGGGTGCCGCGATAACGAAAAGGCCGTGTGGTGCAAGGTTCGTTTCTGCTGCCGGGAGAACGGCTGGCAGAGTTGCGCCGAATGCACGCTGGTGCCGCTGGATGCCTGCGGAAAGTTCAATAATTTCATCGCCGGGGTTTTCCAGGTCGTTTTTCGCTCAGACCGTCGCGGTTGCATAGCACGCATCCGCGAAGTCGGGAACGAGGCTTTCACCGCGGAGATGCGCCTTGCGGGAAGTTACAACCGTCCGGTAAAAAGAAAATAATAAGGATTCGAGGTCTTCCTTGGCAACGAGAAGGCCCGGAGGAATTTTAGGCCTGAAACCGGCGTCGGAGACGCCGTAGAGTGAGTCCGGCGAGTTTCATGGCTTGTAAACCTTCCGAAATTGATGAACCCAGATTCGTCGGACTTACGTTATATTATGGAAAAAATCCTGATTCTCGACTTCGGGTCGCAGTATACGCAGCTCATCGCGCGGCGCGTACGCGAACTGAATGTCTATTGCGAGATCCACCCCTTCAACAAAATTCCGGTGCCGGATGCTTCGGTGCGGGGTGTGATTCTCTCGGGCAGTCCCTTCTCCGTGAGGGACGAGCATGCCCCTGCCCCCGACCTTTCGGCCATCAAGGGCAAACTGCCCCTGCTGGGTGTCTGCTACGGCGCGCAGTTCCTCGCATCGGCCTTCGGCGGCGAGGTGCAGCCCGCCCCCCGCCGCGAATATGGCCGC
>CAJMDR010000055.1 GCA_905212215.1 uncultured Porphyromonadaceae bacterium | reverse complement strand
CCGCCAATAAGCAGGTCAATGGGTGGAAGTTCCGATACCTTCACATCCGTCACGCTACCCAGTTGTATTGTATCGGGAAAGTTATGTTGTGTCTGTCTTATTGCCGGTCTGTCAATCTCGGATGCGAAATATTGCTTGACCTTGATACCGGCCTCCCGTAATGCTATGGCCCCGCACGACATACCGTCAAACAATGACAGCACGGTGAGTCCTTCATTAGACATAGATGATAACCTGCCATCTTATTTGAGGAGTTTGCCGATGCGTCCGGCGGCATTGCCTGCCACGGCACCCCCGACGCTGCCAGCCATGGAACCTGCCTGCATGGTCGTGTTGTTGACGGCACGGTTATAATTTCCTGCGCCACCTGCCTGAATAATCCAGCCTGAAACGGTAGGAATCGTGAAGTAACCTATAATCCCGATTATCATAAAGATGACATAACAAGTATTTGAGCTGTCGAGGTTTGCGTTGGGATTGTTGGTCAGTTCCGATATGTCGTTCTGGAGCATCAGCACCTGTATTTTCGCCAATATTGTCGAAAACAGGTCTGCCACCGGCAACCACAGATATGTCTGTATATAGCGCTGGATCCATGTAGTCAGTGTTGACTGGAATCCGTCCCACACCGACAATGCGAAAGCAATGGGACCGAGGATGGCGAGGACTATGAGAAAGAAAGTCCTCAGGGTGTCGATGGTCAGCGAAGCAGCCTGAAACAGTATCTCCAGCAGTTCACGGAAGAAATTCTGTATCGCCTTCTTGACCTTATACATTCCACGCTCGATATACATGCCGGCGGCTGTTCCCACTTCGGTCACCCCCAACTCGTCTATCTGCCTGTCAAACTCCGCGTCATCCACGAGATATGCCGTTGACGGGTCTCGCATCATCGCCTCATACTCCAGCCTGTCCTTTTCCTCCCGGTATTTCTGCATGTCGAGGGTCTGACCTTCGAGCATGGAGGCGGTTCCCTGCACAATCGGTGACATTACCGAATTTATGGTGCCGAGTACTATTGTCGGAAAGAACATGATGCACAGTCCGATGGCGAAAGGTCGTAAGAGCGGGAACACATCAACCGGCTCTGCCGCAGCCAACGACCTCCATATACGGTACGCTACATAGAACAGCGCTCCAAGTCCGGCTATACCCTGAGCCACACCAGCCATATCGGAACAGAGTGGCATCATTTCGTCATATAGCGAGCGGAGAATGGTATGAAGGTTTGAAAAATCAATAGCACACAGCATGGTCGTTACCAATATTTTTCAGAACCGTCACCGTATAGATTGATGACTCGCTGTGTATCTGCCTTCTTTTTGGCACGTAGATATGACACACTGATATTCTTGTTGGTGAAATATGCCGTCAGGTTCTTCAGACGCTTCATCTCCTTGTGGCAGCTGTCCACGATGTCCATTCTGTCCTTGTCGGTCATACTGAGCGTCGTGATGTTGACCACCTGTTTCAGATCGCCGAGGACTTCGTTGGCTTCTTCGAGGATTCTGGTGTAACCGGAGGCAATAGCCGACAGTTCGGCACTTGTGAAGTTGGGGTCGGTTAGCATCTTTTTGAAGTTATTGATGTAATAGCCGGAAATGTCGCCGAGCATCAGGACTGTCTGCTGTACCTTGCGGGCGTCGCGGACGAGATTGTTGACCGACTGGAGGGCATCGTAATATTTTTTCGCCTGTTGGTAAATTTTTACCGTCTCCTGAAAATTACGCACCATATTCGTAGCCGTCGTTGACTCCTGAACGAGTGATTTGGAAGAGTTTACGATACTTTGGGCGATGTTCGACGGGTCGATTACCGTCCATTGGGCGTTTGCGTTGCCCGCTCCGAAGAGCAGGCAGAGCAGAACGAGTGTCAGAATAAACTTTAATTTCTTCATTTGCAATTCGATTTAGTTGATTTTGGAAGCCATGCCGGTAATGATTTTTACTCCGACACATAGTAACAGCAGCGGTAGAATCAGAATACTTGCAACCACGGCCACCATAGCCGCAATTATTACAAGGATTACTCGCACAGCCTTCATCACTGTATGATATTGCGGTCGATGTCGTCGAATGAGGTACCAGAGGATTTTATGTCACCTTCCGCAAATGCCTCTTTAACGGCCTTGATGCAGCCCTCGGATAATTCGGATTGAGGTTCACCATCATTGTGCATTAGAAAATCGTCAAGATTGAACCGCACCGCTGATGACTTGAGGTCATATTCACATCGGTGATATGTTCTCTTGAGTTCCGGGACGAAGATTTCATCTATTGCTGTTGACACTCCCAGTGTCAGAAGGTCGTGGCTTTCGGCACAATATACATTGTCATCATGCAGCCAGCCCTGAATATCGCGTAAGATAAAATCTTGGTCAATAATATGTTTAGGAACACCACCTCCGAAGAATTTAACCCGATAGTAACCTTTGTGTCCGCTGATTGTCATATAGTCACCATCCGTACTGACCCAGTCACCAATCATCTGAGGACGCTGGTCAACAGGTATGTCGGACTTCAACTTTCCGATGACTCCCATTGCGGAATGACCGATTCGTTCACCGATACGCACGATAACATTGTCGGTACGACGGGCCCATTTATTGATTGTCTTTTCGCCCTTCTTCCTGACAAAAGCATTGAAACGGCCGCAGGCTTTAAGAGCCAGTATGATACAGCCGACACAAAGTGTAATCCCAAGACAGAGGATTACAACGGCTGTGAACACGTTCAGAACGGGTTCGAGAAATTCCAAAATATTTTCAAACATAGATTATTCGTTAGCAATTCGTTTTATGGCGGCTTCGGTGTCACCGCCAAGTTTTTCAGTCATGTCAAGCACCCTGACTTTTTCGGTTTCTTCGGTGGTGTAACAGAAATATTCTTCTCTGCTTACCTCCGTGGCATATACGGCGGACTGTGTGCCGCCAAGTCCGATCCACACCTCTTTATATAGGCGGCTTGGGTCGTTTGACATATTTATCGACAGAATCTGACTCTTCTCCTTATCGGTCAGTCCGAGCAGCTCCTGTATCTGGTCGAAGCGGTTCATATATTTCCGCTGGTCGAGAAGTATCTTGCAGTCGGAGTTGTTGATGATGGTCTCCTTGACAATCGGTGACGATATGATGTCATCCACCTCCTGTGTAACCACCACTGCCTCACCGAAATACTTCCTGATCGTCTTAAACAGATACTTCAGATATTCAGCCATATTTGCGGTCGATAGAGCTTTGCCGGGTAGGTCAGGGGCATTACTGCCCCTTTCCCCCCTCAGAACCGTACGTGAAAGTTTCCAATCATACGGCTCAAGCGGAGTTAAACTTCTGCTTTGCAGAAGCCAGCTCATTGTTACATTCATTCCGTTACAGCATTATGCTTTTGCAGTTCACTTCTTCTACATTTGTCATGCAACAAGAAATTGACTTTCTTGCCGTTGACAATTCTATAGGAAGTTCCCCACGGTTGTTCCTTGTCTATGGGTTCTCCACAGACAGGGCAGACGTGGTTTTGCCTTTCCCACATGTAAAGTAATGTCTTGCGGCCATTGAGAGACTGGAGCATTTTGTAAGTCTTGCGCTTTTCAAAATAGTCTTTCCATTCGGGGTCAAAAGGATTCGCCTCACACTTCACCATTCTATATCTGATGATTTTGGTATCGTACAGCCTTTTCAGAGCAATGCGGTCATCCGTCTTGCCCTTCTTGAAGTTGGCTACGAAACACCAGTTTCGGTTTTTGACCCTTGTGAAGTACTTGGAGGCTATCCAATATTTTCCTTTCTTGGGGTGTCTCCTTTGTGCCCATTGCCATAACTTTTCAAATATCAAGTAATCAGCCTTCTTGAAAGTGTCAGAGGCCACACATTCCTTGTAATAGTTTACCCAGCCAGTTATTACGGGATTCAGAAGTCTTATGAGAGATTCCTGCTTGCTGCCTTTGTTGGAATCAATGATTCCTCGAATTTTAGTCATGAATTTCTTTAGACTTTTCTTCGACGGCTTTATAAGAAGTATGCCATTGTACTTTCTGACATTGAAACCAAGGAAGTCAAACCCTTCGTCAATGTGGGTTATCTTGGTTTTCTCTTCGGATAAGGTCAACCCTCGTTCCTTAAGAAAATCAGCTACAAGGAGTTTAATTTCCTCAAGTGTTTCTTTCGATTTGCCCGTGATTATAAAATCATCGGCATATCTTATAAGATGCACTTTAGGAGCTACTCCATGTTTTCCTTCTTTGGTTGTCACAGTAGTGCGGTAATACTTCTTGGCAAGCAACTTCTGCAATCCGTCCAGAGTCATATTGGCAAGGGTTGGCGAGATTATGCCACCCTGCGGAGTCCCTTCTTCTGTCGGGAACAGTTGTTTATTGAACACGAATCCACATTTGAGCCATTTCTTCAGCATAATTTTATCCATTGGGATATTGTTCAGCAGCCAGTCATGGCTTATGTGGTCGAAGCAGCCTTTGATGTCTCCTTCAAGAATCCATTCAGGCGCATGCCCTCTCTTACAAAGGGCGGCAAAACAATGTTGCATCGCATCTTTTGTACTGCGTTCCTTTCTGAATCCATAGGAATGAGAATCGGCGGTTGTTTCTGAAACTGGTTCAAGTGCGAGCAGATAAAGAGCCTGCATCGCCCTGTCCTTCATCGTAGGGATACCGAGGGGGCGTAACTTGCCGTTACTCTTCTCAATATTTACCCTTCTTAACGGCTGAGGTTTGTAACCTCTTCGTTTCAGTTCGCTGATTGCCTTGTATTTGGCATTGGGAGTAGACCATTTGACCTTGTCTACACCAGCAGTCTTACTGCCACTGTTTGAAGTAACACGTCTTACAGCCAAGGCTTTGGCGTAAAACGAGTGGGTAAGTGTCCATTGCAGGGCTTTCACCTTGCCGAACTTACCTTCCTTCTGAGCTTTTACAATACGCGCTTGTAGCTTACTAACCATTCTTTCGCACTTGTTCCAGTCAATGCTGTCCCAAGGGTGCGTCTTTTGGTCAGAAGACGCACACGAGTTTTTAGGCTCGTCCATTTGCTTTTCTTCTTTCATAAGTTCTAAAAGTTATCTTGTAAAACGTCCACCATTCGGAAGTCTGCCCACTTTCGTGCGAGGTGATGTTTCAACCTCTATCCGTTCCATTACAGAACGGCATTCGCTTTTTCCGAATTCCTCTGCCCGCACTCCATTCGGTTTCACTTACGGTCCACTTACCTGCAAATTGCAGGAGAAGTACGGGTTTACCATGTTTCTTGTATACGACAAATGAATGGGTTAGAATCCGTCTATCCGCCGGCAGTCGTTATGTCCGTGTAACCTTAGCATGGAGAAGGTTATCCGACTGCGTCCCTTTTGGGTTAGAGCCCAGTATCATTAGCAGCTCCTTCGAAGTGACGACGTTTATCAACGGTTCACATTACATTATTCATACCATTCAGCCTGGCTCCCATGCCATTCGATACTAACGGCAGTTGCTCTCCACTCACGCTTCAAGCTTCTCCTTTCGGAAGGGCTTCGTTGTTGGTTCTGTTATCGCACGAGTTCATTGCTTAATATCGCACGTCCCCATAGGCTACTGCTGACGGAACAGCAGGTTTAATCATTCTCCCTCTCTTGGGATGAAGTTAAACAATCGTATACAAGACTTACATGTCACAGCCACGCTTCTTCCACTACTATCATTTTGCGGATACCTTTGAGGCGGCGCATCTTGTTGATGAACGCCTCCATTATGATGATAGTCACGATAGGGAAGAGTTCCTTGTTCTCTTTTATCGAATCCACTTCAAACACAACGAAACGCTTTTTGAGCAGGTCGATGTTCTCCTTTGAGTTAAGGAGGAAGTCGAAACGTCCGCCGTAGTAATACTGGCGCAAGGTCGTGAGAAAGTTGTCGATGTCGAAATCCTGTTTGTAAATGGGGATAGGACGCTGTGCCATTTCTGCACGGTAATCATCGCGCATAAACTCATAGAACGAGTTGAAACATGGCACTATATTTTTATCCTTCTCCATTTTTTCGAGGAACATAGATAATGCCGAGCCAAGCTCTCCACTCTCCGTTTTGGTCACTCTGTCGTACTCAGACTTCCAGAGCGTCAGGAGCAGCGTCTTGATTGAGTCCTTCTTCTCTACATCAAATACACCGTCATCGGTGTAGAAGGGATTGAAAGATATTGGCTTATCTTCGGTATAGGTGTAGTAGATTCCATCTTCTCCATGTGTCTTGTTATGAATAAGATTGCAGAGTCCTTCATACGAATTACCGGTGTCAATCAACAGAATATGGGTATTCTGTTCATAATATTGACGCACAAGGTGGTTTGTGAAGAATGACTTTCCGCTACCTGACGGACCGAGAATGAATTTGTTACGGTTGGTAGTGATGCCACGCTTCATCGGTTCATCCGATATGTCAAGATGAATCGGTTTACCTGTAAGGCGGTCAACCATTTTTATACCGAATGGCGAAAGGCTACTCCGATAATTTGTCTCAGCGATGAAGAAACAAGCGGCAGGTTCGATGAAAGTATAGAAACTTTCTTCGGCAGGAAAATCAGCCTCATTTCCGGGCATTGCCGACCAGAACAGTGTCGGGCAGTCGATGGTGTTGTGACGGGGCATACAGCCCATTGTCGCCAACTGACCACCGACATCATTCTTGATGCGTCGCAGTTCCTCGATGTCATCGCTCCACGCCATAACATTGAAATGGGCCCTGACTGAGGTCAGTCCATAGGAATGAGCCTCATTGAGATAGCGGTCAATCCACTCCCTGTTGATGGCATTACTCCGGCTATACCGTGAAAGACTGTTCATGTTGCGGGCTGTCTTCTCGAACTTCGCCAGATTTTCGTCATGGTCATCAATCAGGATATACTGATTGTAAATATGGTTGCAGGGCAAGAGCAACCCGACAGGAGAGGCAAAGCTCAATCTACAATCCGAGCGGTCAGTCGATAACCGCTCGTAACGGTTATCTGTACTAACCTTAGCCGGAAGGTCATCGGTGTCTGAGAGAGTATGCAGACAGAGCATCTTGTCGCCAATACGCATCTGTTGTGCAGAGAGGTCGATGTCCTCTAAGCAGGTAACATCCTCCATTGAGAGCGAC
This sequence comes from uncultured Porphyromonadaceae bacterium, assembly GCA_905212215.1. Classification (GTDB taxonomy): domain Bacteria; phylum Bacteroidota; class Bacteroidia; order Bacteroidales; family Muribaculaceae; genus Lepagella. Next base: position 1,940 of record CAJMDR010000055.1, on the reverse strand, counting down.
ATATATTTCTCAATCAGACCGGATGATGTATCTGTTCCGACCAGATTCTCATCCGACAGACAACGCAGCTTGATATAGCCGGTGTCATTAATAATTCTTTCAAACTGCTCGACACTTTCCATGAACTTGACAATCATTTCGTGATTGAGTTCCTTCGGAGTTATACGCCCACGGCATAGTGTAGAAAAGTTGCTCTGCTGACGTGTCCTTTCTTTCGTTGTCTTGGTCAGAAAAAGATAGCATCTGTGGGACAGGTATGCTCTCTCGTTGAAGTGGCGTTCAAATGACCTGTCAAGAAAAGAGAGGTCATCCTTCTGCAATTCCGGCTTATAGGTCTCACTGACAAACCAATCCTGCTTATGAACGATCGAGAAATGCGGCAAAACCTTGATTGCCTTGCACCATGCCCCGTGCATAGCCTCGTACTCCTGCGAAGTGACGGTGAACAATTCTGGAAGAGTAACCTCGAAAGCAACCGTAATGTCTGCATCCTTACTTATGATGCAACCGTGTTCTACGGCAAGGAGCGGTAACTTGGATTCCAGCGTTGTGGCTTTTAGGGTATTCTTCATAGGCGATGTCGAATTATACGGTTGAGCCGGCGACGGTTAATGATATATCTTGGGCGATACTTTACCGAGGTCAGTTTCATAAGACCGTATTGACCGTATTTCCCGTTCAGATGAAAAGTGTACCATACCAGAAAAGATGCGCTGACGGCGCCGAACCCAATACAGAACCATTGCGGAAAACCGCACATATACAGGATTATGAACAATACAAAATCTGCGATAAGACCTCCGGCGAAGATGAAAAGATACTGGGCTTTCAGCCCTTTATATTCCACCGTCCTGCCAATACCCTTGTTTATCGCGTATTGAGACATTCAGAGGAAGAATGAGCGGAGAATGGTGGCGGCTACAATGAGGAAGATACATGCACCGAACCATGACGCGGCTGTCTTGCTGGTATCGGGGTCGCCGGAAGAAAATTTTCCATACACTTTGACGCCGCCGATAAGACCCACGATTGCGCCGATGGCATAGATAAGTTTCGTTCCGGGGTCGAAATATCCACTTATCATACTGGTGGCCTGATTGATACCCGACATTCCATCACCGGCCGCCCACATCTGGATTGCAGCGGTAAGCAGGAGCATTGCGGCCATAGGACGGCGCATGTGAGGCGCGTTCATCCACGCGACAACACGGTTATACACTTTATTGAGAAATTTTATCATAAGCAATTCGGTTTCGTTAATAAATCAGGAGAGAATATTGAGATTGATCTGGTCAACGTCAAGTGTGTCGATGGTCTTTGAATAGACCACTTTCTTCTTGGCAATGACCTCTTTGGACAGCGGCTCATCCTCATCGCCATAGACGATGGTGAGTATGCGGGTCCGCACTTTGGGGTCGAGCGAGATACGGTCGCCGAGCTGGGTACCTTCAATTTCCTTGAGGGTCTGTCGGGCGGCAGCGGCTTCTTCGGTCAGATTCAGATGGTCGCACAGTTGGGCGTATTCGTGGCCGTACTTGACGAACATACCGGCAATGAAAACGCTTTCGGCCACAGGACCCTCGCTGGGGCCGGTGATCTGGAAGCTCTCACCCGGGTGCTCGGAGAAGCAGTTCAGGTTCAGGCAGTCATTCCAGTCGGCGCGGCCGATGAGCGGCAGGCCGTGGGGGCCAAGGTGCGTAACGGTGAAGTTGAAGCTGCGGCGCAGATGTTCCAGCAGCGGCTGGGCCTTGGACTCGTCATTATCGAACGGCACCTGCTCATCCAGGATGCTCCAGTCTCCGGTCTCCCGCAGGTAGGCGGCAGCGCCGGCGATGAGCCACAGCGGGTCGTCGTTGAAGCCAGTGCCGATGTCGCGGTTTCCCTTTTTGGTCAGCGGCTGATACTGATGGTAAGCACTGCCATCCTCAAACTGGGTGGCC
>CAJMDR010000054.1 GCA_905212215.1 uncultured Porphyromonadaceae bacterium | reverse complement strand
ATATGCAAATGTTTAATTTATAGAAGTTTCCTTAATTTATTATGGATCTTGATTTCGCATGGCGAAAAGTATCGTTCTGTCGTAATAAACAATTTGTAGCAGACATCTCTTAGGCGACTGTAGAGAGGAGGCGTTTCCTCTTCGAGAAACTCATCAAATTCGATGCTCCTTTGCAGGCTTACAAGGAATTTCCGTTTTCGCTTGAGCCAACGCTCCCTATGTTCATCAAGATGATATGCGAAAAGCTCACGGTTGACATCGTTCATTGTGCAGTCGGGAGGCATTGGCATCTTCCCTCTTGCAATCAATGAACCTTGATATAGTTGCGCATCAATTTTCAGAAGTTCAAATTCATTAAAAAGACGCTTGATCTCATACTCATCAAAATCGTCTCTTTTTGACCGCTCCTTTCTATCGAGTTCCCGGTATGTATCATAGAAGGTGTGAATTCTACACACTATCTCTGCACAAAGATTTCTGGCGGTATCGGCAAGTATTCTGCCAACTTCGCCAAGTGCGTGGGTCTCTATAACGACCGATTCAAGGTCAAAGGAATACAATTTCTTGAAAATCTCCGCTATTTCCTTTCGACAGAATAAGTCTGATTTTGCAATCTGGGGAAACTTTATTTCCTGTCTCAGTTTTTCCAAGACAGGCACAACATCGCGGAATGTCATTGGTGGTGGCATAGGGTGGTGTTGAGTTTTGAGCGTTAATAAATCGTGAGAGCCAATCAATCTTAACAATACCTATTGAAATGTTGTGAAATTTTAGCACTCAGTAACTCAAACAACTGTCAGCCGCCAAGTGTTCACTACCTTGCTTTAATATGCATTAGACTCTCTAAGAATAGAAAGCCTTGACATCATTACCTATCTTGAGCTTGTCTCCTTCATTTATTAATAACCCAATATCCCTCTTTACGACCGCCCTCACGAGATACAATTCCAATCTTTTGAAGATAATCTATATCCCTACGAACTGAGCGATATGTAATGGTCAAAGATTCAGCTATCTGTGGCATCGTAGCAGAGGGAGTTTCCTCCAAGAGATGGATTATATCCAGTTGGCGTGAAGTCAATTCTTTCTGCTCTTTCTGCTCTTTCTGCCCCTCTTTCTGCCCTCCTTGTAAGACAGTTGAATTATTGGATTTAACTATCTTCAATTCGAGCTTTACCTGCATCAGCTCAGGTTGCTCAATGAGCTGCGGCTCTAACCAGTGCTTTTCCTGCCAGGCATTGAGAATGAGCGGGAACCCGGAACCGAGGTTCTCGCCGTAGCCAATGTTGAGACTCAGAATCCACTTCTGTTCATTATCTCTCTTATATTGTCAAGGGCTTTCTTTTGCACCTCATCTTGTAAGACTTTATCCGTCAGTTGCACTATGCGATTATTACATTCGGATAGGGCGGACGAAATGCCTTCAAGATAGCGGGTGTGATTGTTATTTGGAGAGTATAATTGGGCAAAGGCGGCTAACCTATATTCCGATTCAAGACGATCCTTGACAAAAAGGAGCGAGGTGAGCTTTTCAATGCTATTTCCTTTTGATACAAAATCGGCGAACTCTCTCAAAGGATTTCCTTTTGGAAAAAGAAGCTGTATTGCTTTTATGAAGTCTGATTCTGTCATATTTTACGTTCTAAAGATTGTTATTCTATGCTGTTTAAAGCAGGATTGGGGGAGTTAAAAACGAGCGATGTGGTTATATTAGAAGACATTTGTAAGCAGCACAGACATCAATGACTTGTCCCTGAACATCCAATACACGCTCCTCAAAGGCGGTCACCAAAGTCAATTTGTCACATTTTAGTGATGTCCCGGCTTTCACCAAAGCAGAAGTTTCGCGATTGAGAGTTTTTTCCGAGGATATGTCATAGGAGACCTGTACAAGTTCAACAACCGTTGCTCGATGGCAGACTACGAAATCAACTTCGTAAGACTCCGTTTTGTGATAATAGACATCGTATCCGACTCCATATTTTCTGCATAACGCCAAATAAACCAGAGATTCAAGCCTCCATCCAAAATTATCTTTTGCAAAAGCATCCTTTCTGGCGTTCATAAGCGATACATCTATGGGGTAGCATTTCGCATTACGAATCCGCTCGCTGCTTTTGGTAGAATATTTGCGTAACTGTTTCAGGAGATAAGCCTGATAAAGGTATCCGACATAATTCTCAACGGTTTTGTCATTTTTGAAATTAAAAGTCTTCTGCAAAGCTGTATATATAACTTCGCATGGAGCATTATTCATAAGATGATGAGACAGTGACTTAAAGGCATCTTTGTATCTTACCTTAAAACGCTGCACGATGTCTCTTTCCAGAATATTTGAAACCAGTGTATCTATATATTCCTCGGCAGTTTCTTCTCCACTGATTATCTCCGGAAATCCACCTGTCTCCATGTACTTGTCAAATGCTCTGCGAAGTAAGGCGTCAGTTTTTGTAGAAAGATTCGTTGTTTCCACTTTCTTCATTTCGCAAAATTCACGGAACGAGAAAGGAAATAATTCGATTTCATTGTAGCGTCCGGTGAGATATGTGGAAAGCTCGCTACTAAGTAGTTTCGCGTTGCTGCCGGTTATAATCAACTTCATCCCGTGCCGGAGCAGTCTGTTGACAAAGAGATGCCAGCCCTCTATATTCTGTGCTTCGTCAAGAAATAGGTGGGTGAAGTCACCATAAATCTGGTATAGGCATTTTAATACATCGTTCAGATCATCAGCAGACAAACGAACTAAACGCTCATCGTCAAAATTCACATAAGCAAATTTTGCCTGAGCCTTATTCAATACATTGAAACACAATGTAGATTTTCCACTACGGCGCACTCCTATTACTACCTGAGCCTTTTTACTCTCAAGTTTAACCATATCTTCTTCCTTTCGTTTGCAAAAGCAATGGGAACGAAGTGAGTCAAGCTCTTCTCGTTGGTCACGTAATATTTCAAGCAGTACTGAAGTCTCCATTAAAGTCTTGTATTTATGGTGCAAAGATAATAAAACTTCGGTAAATCGTCAAATTCTTACATTACAAACTACGATAATTAGATGTATTTGGGATATGCGAACTACGATAAACCGACATTTCTGTTGTAAAAGTTGGTCTATATCAACTTCATCATATCGGAGGCACGATGAAGATTTTTTCATTAAATGCCTGCATCATCGCCGGAGTCACATTGGAAATGTAACCGGCGAGAAGCGCCGAAACTTCCGATGTGGCGTGTCCTACAGCATAGTCTATGTACGCTGTCATGACTCCATGATGCGCCAATGCCGAAATAAAAGAGTTGCGGGCATACTGTGGCGTAACGGGCTGGATGCCGAGAGATTCGCAAACATCTTTTATGTTTTTTGAGATCCGGCGATTGAAGTCGTGGACGCGGATAGACTTCTGTTCATCAGTGACAGCATTGAGGAAGATGTCAGGGAAAACAAGTTCACCGGGGCCATATGGCGAGGCATACACATCGAGCAACTGCCGTAACTGAGGGATGATCGGCACGGATGTCTCATCAAGCTGCTTGCCAATAGGTTTGTTTGCCCTGTCAATCTTGGAGCGGATGAAAACGAATTGCGGGAATTTCTGCGAGACTGCCGCCTTCTCTGTCCAGACAAGTTTTGCCATATCTATGGTGTTCATACCGTTGAGACAATAAAGGAGCAGCCAGCGTCCTACCGCACGCGCATATTTAGACTGTTTATCAGGAGCTGCAAGCCAATATTCCCACAACTTCAATACTTCTTCCACAGTCAAGGCGTTCAAGCGGCGACGGTTGCCGGCATGGATAAGACCTTTGAAATTAGGTGCCATAGTGGTGTGTCCGTCTTTATATGCCTGATTGAATACGGCTCGAGTGGCGCGAAGAATTACCATTCTCGTGTCCAAAGAGAGGGGCTGATCCGTGCCGTTTCGTGCCTTCTGTTCATCAAGCCATTTGGCGAAGCGTGTAATTATGGCTGTATCAACTGCGCCGAGTGAAATGGGTTTATCCTTACGGAATAGCTTGAACCAGTCAAGAGCAGAAGAATACATCGCGCGGGTCTTTACTTTTTCTTTCGATGCGCCGAGCGCCGCCCAATAAGAAAAGGTGTCGTCCGCCCTCATTGTCTTTTCCGTCACTTTCCCCTCAGACTTTTCCACATGGCTTTTGAGGTCGGCAACCGAGAAGCGGTTGAGCAAAATAAGTTCATCTGTTTTGGCGCATATCTGGTCAAACATCTTCCGGAGTTCCTTTCGGGTTTCAATAGCGACATTAGATTTTGAAAACAACGCCTCATATTCTTTTGTTGACGATACCTTAAATCCGGTTGTGAAATATCGCCGTAACCGCTGATGAGTGACGCATACTGTCAACGGCACAGATTTGCCTGTGTCGAATTTATATCTGTTGTCCGGGGCGAGAACGATATATATCGTTGCTCCTGCGAACCGTCGTGATTCATCGCTAAAAAGTGCCTTGTTCATATAGCTGTGTTCAAAGTTGTGTTCAAGTTTTTATCAGACCTGCCAGACCCTATAAAACAATCAGGGAGCGTGTTCAGCAAATGGGATTTGAACACATTTTGAACACAACCCACGAGTTTCAAGAGGTCTCATACAAAATTACAAACTTCTTTTGATGTCTGCAAATATCTGATAATCAAATTACATCTTATTAACGAAGTTTCATGCGGTTTCGTTCAAAATCATGGCGTCCACCTACTCATAATCAGGGAGTCCTTGGTTCAAGCCCTAGTGGGACCACCTCTACAAATCTCTATTTATCTGATATTTAGATGGATAGAGATTTTTATTTTTCAATTTTGTCCGCAAATTGTCCACGTATTTTCATTTTAGCGAGGCGTGGACAAAATTTTTCTCTTAAAAATTCATAATATTAGGGTTGCCACCCTCAAAGTCGGGGTAAAATACTCTTGTCGAACATTTGAGTGCATGGGCGTGTTTTCTTAATTGATGTAAAAACATATTCAACATATAAGGCCCCCTGAATGAAGAAAGAGGACAAGAAAAGACTTACCAAAGAGCTGCTGAAAGAATGGCAGCGCACCCACTACCAGGAATATTGTGATTTCTCCGACATGATGCACGACCGCAACGGTGCCGGTTTCGATAAGGTATATGCCGAGGCTGTCATGATGGTTCCCAAATTTGAAAAGGCTCTATTCCTATACCTGAAGAATGACAGATCTGAAGGAATCGACGATTTGGAGACCCTTCTGAAGAATGAGGGGATAATCTCGCAGTTATCGCTTCATTTTTTCGCTCAGTTGCCTGACAGTTATACCCCCGCCATGCTGTGCTGGCTTTTTTTCGGCCGGAGTTTTGAGTGTATGGTGGAATATGGAGAGGAGATGATCCGCAATCCTAAATTGAATTTTCTTTTACGTCGCCTCGCGCGTGTAAACATTAAGGTCATTATCAACCGTAGCATTTCGATAAAGGCAAGGACGGAGGCAGACTGGGTCAAGTTTGTGGAAGAACTTGATGAAATCGGAGAGACCCCGACAGTCACTGCAAGTGTGGTATCTAAATTCAAATCATTGCCGACAGATACGAAAGCGACAATGAAAGAAACCTCCGAGAAGAAACCTATCACCGGCAAACAGAAGAAACGCCGGACGCTTGAAGAACTGCTGCCCAACGGTGATGAGTATCTTTTCGATTCTATCGACGAACATGTAAACCTCCGTCAGAGCGGGCGCGATCTGGCGATGCTGTATCTCGTTCTTGACAAAGGTCGGGCTATGGTGAGGACAACCGTCACTGAATTTCATGCCGCACTCGTTGTGAGATATAAGGACAAGAAGAATATAGAGATTCCGGGACACCGATGGATTCAGGGTGCATTGAAAGATTATCTTGAACCTACGGAATATCGGCAGAAATCTATTCTTACTTTCGAGCGACCCGAACACATTGTTGATTACAACGAGTTGCGGGAACGCCTCAATGTCGCCGACTATATGTATTCATACTGACAGCACACATTATATTATAATATTATAACCGGGAGTCATCCGACATAACGTCGAGTGGCTCCCCGTTTCTTTTTTCATGCTCTGACGCTATTTCGACAGCCTTCTATCCAGCATAAAATCCATAAAATACTTCGTTTTACTTCGCAACGAATTAAAGCGAACTTAACGCGCTGTGTATCAATGTTGTAAATTTGGAGAAAGCAAACAAATATGCTTACTTCGCACCGTCAAAACGCAAAAGCAGATTACAGATTTGATGCTATAAGGGTAAAGACCGGTCACCCGATACCATCATTTTTAACCATTCTGTCAAGCGTTGCGACCCTTGGGCATTTAATTGTTGTCGGTGCCCATTGATGATAACACAGACGACGCGAGGAATAAAAGATGATTGACATCACAAATCTTTCGCCCGAGGAGCTGGCCGGACTCTCTATCACGCTTCCTCTGGCACACCTCTTTGAAATTGTCGAGCACACGGTAGAACGTGTGGTGGATAAATTCAAAGAGGAGATTCTGCCGGCACGTAAGCCGGTGGATCAGGATCCTCTCATTCCCCGCTTGGAAGTGATGAGAATCCTTGGAGTCTGCTCCAATACTCTTCGGAATTGGCGCAGGAGCAAATATCTCGAAGCCCCCCTTGTCGGTGGCAAAGTCTATTACAGGACATCTGCCATTAATACTGTTCTCGAAAAGTATGGAAAAGAACACATCTAATCAAAAGTCTGTTGACCCCATGCTCGTACTCGGCAAAGCCGTAGATATGAGCGTAAGCATCCGTGGCGGGGATTTCCCTCTGGGCGCGTTGCCGTTGAAGATTCAGAGAATCGTCATGGAAGCGCACGACTGTTACGGCTATCCTGTGGATTATCTTGCCGGGGCCATGCTTGTGGCTGTCGGACTTGGCATAGGCAACACCCATTTCGCACGACTCAAAGGGAAATGGGATGAGAGTGCCATACTTTTCATGGCTCTTGTCGGAAGACCGGGAGCCTGCAAGTCGCATCCGCTGAATTTCGCCATCCGACCGTTCACTGAGCTGGACGGAGTGGCGACACGCGCCTATGTCAAGGCGTGTGAGGAATATGAGCGTCAGCGCGAGTTGCCGATAAAGGAACGCTCAGAGCCACACCCTGTCGCCCCTATATGCAAACGGTTCCTGATTTCAGATGCGACACCCGAAGCGATGCTGCTTATCCACTCGCAGAATCTGCGCGGCATCTGTATGTGGAATGACGAACTTGCGGGCTGGTTCAAGAATTTCAACCGATACAACAAAGGTTCTGATGAAGAATACTGGCTAAAACTGTTCAATGCAAATCCATCTTTCTCCGACCGTAAGGGAGTGAAGAACTCGGTCTATATCAGCCGCCCTTTCATCTCGGTGGTGGGGACAATCCAGAACGGTATTCTCAACGAACTTGCACAAGGTAGCCGCACATCAAACGGTTTTATCGACCGCTTGCTGTTCGTCATGCCACACAATCAGGACAAACAGCCGTGGAGCGACAAAGAGCCGACTTTCGACATAGAAGCGGCATGGGCGCAGATTATAGAAAGGCTCGTCGCTATCTCATACGAAACGGATACAGACGGAAATATCATAGCTAACATCCTACCCTTTGCGCCGGATGCGAAAGCGAGACTTTACGAATGGCAGCGTCGGAACACCGAGGAATGTAACCGGGAGGAGTGTGATGCCCTTAAAGGAGTTTATAACAAGTTCGATTTCCATGCCATACGGTTCTGCCTGATATTGCAGATGGCGAGATGGGGCTGCGGCGAAGCCGACAGAAAGGAAATAGACCTTGTATCGGTAGAGAACGCCATATCGCTCGTGGACTACTTCAAGGCGACAGCCACAAGGGTGCAGGGAATTATCCGCGATCTGTCGCTGTCGGAACTGCAAAGGGCTGTCATCATGGCTTTGCCGGATGAGTTCACCACAGAGCAGGGAGTGGAGATTGCATCAGCCAACTCCATGCCGGAGCGCACATTCAAGGATTTTATCCGGAGATTTACCGGGATTCACTTTCAGAAAGTCCGTCATGGCGTTTATTCCAAACTTTGACCGCAACCCCGCATTTTCTGCACTTTCTGCATTTTCTCCCCTCCAAAATGCGGATAATGCGGAAGATGCAACCCAAATTCCGGATAATCTATGAACGCACACCGATTCATTCTCCAGCCTTATAAGGGCGTGGCGACACGGCACACTTGTCCTGTCTGCCACAAGAAACGCTGTTTCAGCCGCTACATCGACACCGAGAAACAAATCTCGTTCCCTGATGATGTCGGCAGATGCGACCATGAGCAGAGTTGCGGCTATCATCTTACGCCAAAGGAATACTTTGAGCGCAATCCGCAATCAAAACCACAGCACCGCGATTTCGCCACTCCGTCAGCGTGTCGGGCCAAGCCGACCGAGCAGCGAAAGCCATCATCCTTCATCGGCACAGAGACTGTTGCACAAACTCTGCACGGATATGAGAAGAACAATCTCTATCAGTTTCTCCGCTCAAAATTCGGAGCCGAGGAAGCTCTCAGGCTGATGAAAGAATATCGCGTAGGCACATCGAAGCACTGGCCGGGGGCATGCGTGTTCTGGCAGACAGACATCAACGGCGATGTCCGCGCCGGAAAGGTGATGCTCTACAATGCTGACACAGGCAAGCGCGTGAAGGAACCGTTCAACCATGTTACATGGGTTCATTCGTTGTTCCGACTGCCCGACTTCAATCTGCGTCAGTGCTTTTTCGGTGAACATCTATTGCCGATGAACAGAGGTAAGCCTGTCGCTATTGTCGAGAGCGAGAAAACAGCAATAGTGGCAGCGTACTATCTGCCCGAATATGTGTGGCTCGCTTCCGGCGGGAAAAACGGATGCTTCAATACTGATGCACTCCGTGTTCTTAAAGGCCATCAGGTTATCCTGTATCCCGACATCGGCGCGACCGACCAGTGGCGGCAGAAACTGAGTTTGCTCCGCAATCTCGGTATCGAGGCGAGCATCTTCAACTATCTTGAAGAAATTGCCACTGATAACGAGCGAACAGCAGGACTTGACATAGCAGACTATCTCCTGCAAATCGAGCCTGACCAGGCAGTGCT
>CAJMDR010000053.1 GCA_905212215.1 uncultured Porphyromonadaceae bacterium | reverse complement strand
CTTTTGTTATATAGGATATGTTGTTATTCTGCCGGGGTTAGGGTAAGGGTCTCTTCTCCCTCTTTGTGGTCCACGTCAATGACGGTGCCTTCTTTATGCTCGGCATTGCGAAGCAGAAGGGTCTCAGCCAATGGGTCTTCCAGATATTTCTGGATGGAACGATGCAAAGGACGGGCACCGTATTGTGGATTATATCCTTTGTCTGCCAGGAAATTCTTGGCAGCCTCGGTGAGGCGAACGGTGTAACCCATCTTGTCCATCCTTTTCAGGAATCCTTTCAGCTCAATGTCGATAATTTTCACTAATGCTTGCCGGTCAAGGCTCTCGAACATCACAACATCATCTATACGGTTCAGGAATTCCGGCGAGAATACTCTGCTCAGTGCTTTTGTAATGATGCTATGCGATTGTTCTGCCGACGGTGTGCCGGTATTGAAGCCTACACCCGTACCGAATTCTTTGAGCTGACGCGAGCCAACGTTACTGGTCATGATAAGAATAGTATTCTTGAAATCTATTCTGCGTCCCAGGGAATCAGTCAATCGCCCTTCGTCCATTACCTGCAGAAGGAGGTTGAAAACATCGGGGTGAGCCTTCTCAATCTCATCGAGAAGCACTACTGAGTATGGTTTGCGACGAACCTTTTCGGTGAGCTGACCGCCTTCTTCATATCCGACGTAACCCGGAGGTGCTCCCACGAGTCTGCTCACAGTGAACTTCTCCATGAACTCACTCATGTCAATGCGAATAAGAGCATCGGGTGAATCGAACAGATATTCGCTCAGTTTCTTTGCCAGATGAGTCTTACCAACTCCCGTAGGACCGAGGAACATGAATACGCCTATGGGTTTCTCCGGGTCTTTCAGACCGAGTCTGTTGCGTTGGATAGCCTTTACAATCTTGGTAACGGCATCGTCCTGACCGATTACTGAGCCTTTGAGGGCATCCGGCATTTTCAGGAGTCGTGAGCCTTCCGCCTGCGCAATACGGGCAGTTGGGACTCCAGTCATCATAGCCACAACTTCCGCTACCTGCTCCTCTCCTACCGGCTGACGGTCTTCATCAAGACTCTTCTGCCATTCTTGCTTGGCATCCTCAAGCTTGCGGCGCAAGGTGGCTTCTTCGTCGCGTTTCTGAGCTGCAACAGCATATTGTTCACTCTTGGCTGCCTGAAGCTTCTGTTCCACAGTCTCATCGATTTCCTGTTCAAGCTTCTCAATTTCCTCCGGCACACGTATGTTAGTAATGTGCACTCGGGAACCGGCTTCATCAAGGGCATCGAGAGCTTTGTCAGGGAAGGTGCGGTCGGTTACATAACGTTCGGTGAGATTCACACAAGCAGCTAATGCTTCATCTGAATAAGTAACGTTATGGTGCTCTTCGTACTTGTTCTTTACCTGCTTGAGAATCTCAAGAGTCTCTTCCGGGGAAGTCGCCTCTACCTGAACCTTCTGAAAACGACGTTCCAGAGCACCATCTTTTTCTATATTCTGACGGTACTCATCAAGCGTAGTTGCGCCGATACATTGTATGTCACCTCGTGCCAAAGCAGGCTTCAGCATGTTGGCTGCATCCATGGAACCCGGTGATGAACCTGCTCCGACAATAGTGTGCAGCTCATCGATGAAAAGGATGATTTCCGGATGTGAAGATAGTTCATCAAGCACTGCTTTAACCCTTTCCTCGAACTGTCCGCGATATTTTGTTCCCGCCACTAACGATGCCATGTCGAGCGCTATGATGCGTTTATCGAAGAGTATGCGGGACACATTCTTCTGGTGAATCCTCAATGCGAGGCCTTCCACAATGGCAGATTTACCTACTCCGGGTTCGCCTATCAGCACGGGGTTGTTTTTCTTTCGGCGGCTGAGAATCTGGGCAACCCGCTCAATCTCTCTTTCCCTTCCTACAACCGGGTCGAGTTTTCCTGCGGCGGCATTTGCCGACATGTCAACTCCATATTTGTCAAGTGCAGGGGTGGAAGAGCCTGGCTGTTCTTCTTTCCCTCTGCGTCTTGGCCTTGGAGAATTGATATGCTGTTCTTCGGCATCGTCCTCTTCCTCGTCAGGTTGGAATCCTGCCGTGGGCATATCCATGTTGGATGCGAAGGGATTGTTTACAGACATTGAAATATCGAAGTTTAGATACTTGCTTTTGAATTCTTTGAGAAATTCATTGTCGAGAGAGTTCGGGTCGTGGATAAGTGCCAGCAACAGATGAGCGCCGAAGAGCGCCGGAGAACGCATCCTGCGAGCTTCTGCCAACGCCAGTTTAATATAGCGTATTGCACCTGGATGAATGGGTTCATTGCATATTCTCGGCATATCGGTGTCACAGCCTGAAAGAGAGTCATTCTGGCTGCGTATCTGATTCTCAAGCTCCTCAATCATAGTCTCGACAGGAAGCTTCAGTGTGTTGAAGATGCGACGCATTGTGGCGCCTTGTGGCCTCATGCTTCCCAACAGAAGGTGTTCGGAAGTGAGCACAGGCGACATCAAATTGCGGGCTTCGTTCACAGCTCTGTCGATTACAGGTCTGATTTGCTGTTCAAATTGATGAGTCATATAAATGAAATAGTTTATGAAGTTATAACAACTATCGTGCCAAGCTGTTCCCATGTACGGCGTGGCGTATGGTAATTACGGATTTTTAGACAATATGTTAAAATGTATTGAGTGTGGCTGAGACTCTACCATTAAATCTACATGAGGAGGTAAAAAGGAGAACAAAGAGACTGATATTCTGCGGAAAAATGTCTGTCAGGAAATTTGCCGTCTTCAATGTTGATAACATTTTGTACAATAGAGTCCGGCTTATGTCTCTTCCACTGAGAAAGAAGTCGCTTGGGCTTTTTACCCTCCACAGTGGCTACAAGTGAAAGTTTTGCACAATGTAGATTTCCTGTTTCTGCTGCTGCTTTTAAAGAGGTAAGATAATCTGCCGGTGTTATCAACGACACCACACCATTGTCCGAAAGGATTCTCGAGGCATTCTGAAGAATTATTTCCGGACTTAGTTCAGCGATATGCCTGCTTTTCTCTCTTTCAGTGGAAGGGTCAGGTATTCCGGAATTGAAAAAAGGCGGATTGCTGATGATGCAGTCGAAACGAGCCGGTAACTCAAGCTGCCGCTGAAAACTGACACAAACCGCTCCTACTCTGTCATGCCATGGCGAGAGGTTTATGTTGCTTCTTGCTTCTTCTATGGCTTCATTGCTTATGTCGATGCCGAGGATATGTGCGTTAACATTCCTTTGTGCCGCCATAAGTGCGATGAGGCCGCAACCGGTACCGACATCCAGAACGGATTTCCCGCCAACATCGGCCCAAGCGCCAAGCAGTACGCCGTCCACACCTACCTTCATGGCAGATTTGCTATGGCAGACGCTGAATTGCTTGAAGCGGAAAATACGTTCTTTCATCGTAAAGAAGATGACAAATGCACGACACGACTAATTCTGTCTGTGCTTTTGATCTGGGCGGCAAAGATAATTAATATTTGCATAACATGGAAATAACAAGTAATTTTGTATTCGGAAAAGTATGCGGGAAAAAGTGTCGGCATACTTTTTGTAGTTATCTGTAAGGATAAGTAATAGAAAATGAGCGACAGAACCAATAAGAGTTCAAATGAAATACCGGAGCCGGAGAACCGTCACGGCTCCGCAAAACCGGAACCCTTGATAAATGAGCAGGATATGCCTGTGTTGCCTTTACGCGACGCTCCCATATTCCCTACTCTCATGATTCCGGTGAATCTGGTAAGAGAATCGTCGGTACAGCTCTGTGAGGAGGCGCTGGCGGTAAACGAGGCCATTGCAGTCATTGCGCAGAAAGATTCCGAGAAGGATAATCCCGGCAAACGCGATCTCTACCCTATCGGTGTCCTGGCAAGCGTAGTGGATATTATTTCCATGCCAGATGGATCCTCTTCCGTAGTGTTGCGAACGGGACCGCGGGTAAAGCTTGTTTCCCTCAAGAGCAAATCACCATATTTGCGCGGAAAAATAGAAATACTCGATGAGGTTATTGATGAAAGCAACGCAAAGAGGCTTTCGGTAGTGATAAAAACGGCGTTCGACATCTTCGACGAGATGCTGAAAGTAGTCGATACCCAGGAGACTAACGAGATGCGAAAGAATCTCGAACACATGGATAACGCCGTAAATAAAATCAACTTCATTGCTACTAATGCTCCTATAAGCGGTGCTGACAAGATGGAACTTCTTTCTGAGGATTCTATTCTTGTTCGTTATGAAAAACTTTGCGACAAGTTAGGCGAAGCTTTACAGTTCCTGCGTCTGCGTTCCGAGATTCAGAATAAAACTGCCGAGAATATGAACCGCCAGCAGCGCGATCATTTTCTTCAGCAGCAGATGCGCACCATTCAGGATGAGTTAGGTACCAGCGTGGAGGATGAGGATGCAGACGAACTGGATGCAAGAGCACGTAAAATGGTATGGAGCAAAGAGGCCAAGAAGCATTTCGAGAAGGAATTACGCAAGCTTGACCGCTATAATGCTCAGAATCCCGAATATAGCATACAATACCAATATCTTGATACATTTCTCTCGCTTCCATGGAACAAGATGGAGAACCATGCCATTGATGTGGATGAGGTGCGGAGAGTTCTCGATGAAGATCATTATGGGCTGGAGGATGTCAAAGAGAGAATTCTGGAGCAGGTTGCAGTGCTTAAATTGCGTAGCGACATGCGTGCTCCCATATTATGCCTTTATGGACCTCCCGGAGTAGGCAAAACAAGTCTTGGCAAATCCATCGCCAGAGCCTTGGGCCGCGAATATGCCCGCATCTCTCTTGGCGGTCTGCATGACGAGGCCGAGATACGCGGCCACAGAAGAACCTACATAGGTGCCTTGCCAGGAAGAGTGATAACAGCTCTCAAAGGATGCAAGACCAACAATCCCGTTATTGTACTTGACGAGATTGATAAGATCGGCCATGATTTCAAAGGCGACCCTTCCACAGCTTTACTGGAAGTTCTGGATCCTGAACAGAACAATCGTTTCCATGATAATTATCTGGATTTCGATTATGATTTATCAAAGGTAATGTTTATCGCTACCGCCAATGATTTGGGCGGCGTCTCAAGACCGTTACTTGACCGTATGGAGCTTGTGGAGATAACAGGCTACGTCGGCGAGGAGAAAGTGGAGATAGGCAAACGCCATCTTGTGGGCAAGATGCTGGAACAGCATGGTTTCCAGCGAGATGAGGTAGAGTTTACTCCGGAAGCGTTACGCAAGATTATTGACAGTTATACCCGCGAGAGTGGAGTGCGTCTTTTGGAAAAGAAAATTGCCAAAGTGGTGCGCAGAATAGGTATGCTTAAAGCAAGCGACAAGCCTTATCCGAAGGTAATAACTCCACAGGAAGTAGCGGAATATATGGGTCCTGAGGAAGTAATTCCTGAAGAACTCGACGACACTCCTCAGATAGGAGTTGTGACAGGTCTGGCATGGACCAGTGTGGGAGGTGAGATTCTGTTCATTGAAACAGCTCTTGTTCCCGGTAAAGGGGACAAGCTCACTCTTACTGGCAATCTTGGCGATGTAATGAAGGAATCGGCTCAGATAGCCCTTCAGTACATAAAGTCACATGCCGGAAGCCTTGGCATAGATAATGAAAAGTTCAGCAAATACGATGTTCATATCCACGTTCCCGAAGGAGCGGTACCCAAAGATGGACCATCTGCTGGTATAACCATAGTCACTGCTTTGACTTCAGTGCTGAGTGGGAAGAAAGTCAAACCACGTATAGCCATGACCGGAGAAGTGACATTGCGTGGAAAAGTGCTTCCGGTTGGCGGCATCAAGGAGAAGATACTTGCCGCCAAGAGATCAGGAGCGAAAGACATTATCCTTTGTTCCGAAAATGAGAAGGATATAAACAAGATACCTTCCCGGTATCTTGACGGGATCACTTTCCATTATGTGAAGAATATAGGAGATGTGCTGGAACTGGCACTGGAAAAGGAATAAACATCATAAACGAATTGTATGAGAAAATACATAAAAGCCGCAGGAGCGGTGATTACTATCATGACAATTGCAACAGCAACAGCGCATGGGCGTACCAATCCACTTGTCGAGTTCTTCAGTACCGCTGCAGAACCCGCAAAGGTGGCCGGCCTGCCTTTCGACAAAATCGTGGCTTCGGATTATGAGGAAGCCATACGCCTGGGCATGCAGCAACAGAATCAGGAAATTGCTGCAATAGTGAACCAGCGTTCCAATCCTACTTTCGAGAACACGATAGCTGCTCTTGACCGCAGCGGAGCGCTCCTTACCGGAGCTGAATTGGCTCTCGGCAATGTAGAACATGCAACCGGAGATACTGTATTGCAGAATCTTCAGGCTCGACTGGCACCGGAACTCGCGGAGCATTACACTGCCATAATGCTCAACGAAGGACTCTGGAAGAGGGTGAAGTCTGTTTACGAGCACCGTAATGACGATACTTCTCTGAACCCGGAGCAGAAACGTCTTCTGGAAGAGACATATAAGAGCTTCGTAAAGAACGGGGCAAATCTTGAGGGAGATGCACGTAAACGATTTGCCGCTCTTAACAAAGAGTTGAGCGACCTCACCATCCGTTTCGCGCAGAATGTGACGAATGGCATGAAAGCTCCTGATTCAAGATTATGGTTGCGAGCTGACCAGATTGGTGGCATACCAGAAATGGCAAAGAATGCAGCACGTCAGGAAGCAGCAGAAGCTCTGAAAGCGGAAGGTAAGGCAGACGATCCAAATCTTTATCTCTTCACGGTATATTTCCCCAGCTATTCTCCGCTGATGAAGTTTGCCGATGACCGTTCTGTACGCGAATCGATGTATAAACTGTACAACTCTCGTAACAACGGCGGTGAATTCGACAATACTCAGGTGCTGAAAGATATCGTAAACGTACGTACAGAGATTGCCAAACTGCTCGGTTATCCGGATTTTGCATCTTATGCCCTTTCCGGCAAGATGGCAAAAGATGTTCCCACTGTGCAGAATTTCCTTAAAGAACTCCGCGATGCCTATAAACCTGCTATGCAGAAAGAAGTAGCGGAGATAGAGGACTTCGCCCGCAAGACCGAAGGTGCCGATTTCAAGCTCATGCCGTGGGACTACAGCTATTGGTCGAACAAGCTGAAGAATGCTCAGTATGCTTTCGACGATGAGGAGATGCGTCCTTATTTCGAGCTTGAGAATACCATAAAAGGTGTGCTTGGACTCGCTACGAAACTCTATGGATATACCTTTGAAGAGAATAAATCTCTCCCGGTTTATCATCCTGAAGTAAAGGCGTTCAATGTTAAGGATGCCGACGGTAATATTCTCGGCCTTCTCTATGCTGACTTCTATTATCGTCCCGGCAAGGCTCCCGGCGCATGGGAGACTGAATTCCGTCCCGAAAACCGCGATGACAATGGCGTAAGACAATACCCCATCATCAGTATCGTCTGCAACTTTACAAAACCTGTAGGCAATGAGCCTTCCCTTCTCAGTCCTTACGAGGTGGAGACTTTCCTGCATGAATTCGGCCATGCCCTTCACGGTCTTTCGGCAAATACTACATACAGCACCTTGAGCGGCACAAATGTCTATCATGACTTTGTAGAGCTTTTCTCTCAGTTCAACGAGAATTATCTGACGGAGAAAAAGTATCTTGACAGCTTTGCCAAGCACTATAAGACTGGAAAGAAAATGCCCGCAGAGCTGATCAACAAGTTCGTACGTTCCAGCCAGTTCGGTTCCGCCTATGCATGTATGCGTCAGTTGGGTTTCGGAGAGCTTGACATGGCTTACTATACAACTAAAGAGCCACTGCGTGCTTCAGCTTCCATAGTGGATTTCGAAGCAAAGGCACTGGAACCGGTTCAGATTTTCGCCCCTGTTGAAGGCTGCCTCATATCTCCTTCTTTCGGCCATATTTTCAGTGGCGGTTATGCTGCCGGCTATTATGGCTACAAATGGGCTGAACTGCTTGATGCTGACGCTTTTGCGGCATTCAAGAAGAACGGTATCTTCGACCCTAAGACAGCAAAGGCTTTCCGCAAGATGCTGCAGAGCGGTGGAACTGTGGACCCCATGGAACTTTACATTGAGTTCCGCGGCCAAAAGCCTACCATTGATGCGTTGCTTATTCGTGACGGCATAAAAAAATGAGATGAGAGTAAGGATGTGTCAGTTGATAGCACATCCTTATTTGCAGAAATTCTGCTTTTATGGAAATAATATTAGGCATAGAATCTTCATGCGACGACACCTCGGCGGCAGTCCTTTGCGATGGACTGTTGCTGAGTAACGTCACTGCAGGCCAGAAGGTGCATGAAGCATACGGCGGCGTTGTGCCGGAGATGGCATCAAGGGCACATCAGCAGAACATAGTACCTGTGGTAAGCGAGGCTTTGCGTCAGGCCGGAG
Source organism: uncultured Porphyromonadaceae bacterium (assembly GCA_905212215.1). GTDB lineage: Bacteria > Bacteroidota > Bacteroidia > Bacteroidales > Muribaculaceae > Lepagella. The sequence continues at coordinate 716 of CAJMDR010000053.1, read as the reverse complement.
TGGAGAAAAAAGATCTCAGTGCGATAGCCTATACCCGTGGTCCCGGTTTGTTGGGTTCATTGCTGGTTGGAAATGCCTTTGCAAAAGGTTTTGCGACAGCCCTTGCCATTCCCTTGATTGACGTTAATCATCTGCATGGACATGTACTGGCTCCTTTCGTGAAAAAGAATGCTGATGACGAAGTGCCGGAGTTTCCGTATATATGTCTTCTTGCTTCCGGAGGCAATTCTCAGATTATTCTCGTGGAATGTGCCGAAAAAATGCAAGTTCTCGGACAGACCATAGACGATGCAGCGGGAGAGGCTTTTGACAAATGTGCAAAAGCTATGGGTCTCCCCTATCCCGGCGGTCCACATATCGATCGTCTGGCACAACAGGGAAACGCCAAGGCTTTTCATTTTGGCAAACCTCACATCCCTGAACTCGATTATTCTTTCAGCGGGCTTAAGACATCTTTCCTGTATACCCTGCGTGACGGAATTAAAAAAGATTCCGATTTTATAGAACACAATAAAGCAGATCTTGCCGCTTCCCTGCAGAGTACAATAATAGAGATATTGTTCGAAAAGCTGGAGAAAGCAATAAGGCAATATCCGGTAAAGCACCTCAGCATAGGTGGCGGCGTTTCAGCAAATTCTGCCATGAGAAAAGCTGCAGCAGAGTTTTGTGACAGACACGGAATAAAGGCTTGGATACCCCAACTTCAATTTACCACC
>CAJMDR010000052.1 GCA_905212215.1 uncultured Porphyromonadaceae bacterium | reverse complement strand
ACATTATCAAATAAATGCGGCGATTTTTGCTAAGACCTAATAATGTAAGAATAATAGGATATTTATGGAGTGTGTGGATTTAGTCTACATTCTTGATATCTGTACCCACTTCTTCCGGTACACGGCCTGCCGATACGCCTCTCCAGACGAAAGCAGCGAAAGCGGCTCCCAACATAGGACCTACTATCATGATCCAGATGTCAGCCCAGGCTGAAGCTCCTGCAAAGAGACATGGACCGAATGACCTGGCGGGATTTACGGAACAGTTGTCGATGGGTATGCCCACTATGTTCACAAGGCCGAGGCCGAGACCTATGGCTACTCCGGCAAGAGCGCTTACTCCCCATTTGCTGGTGGAGCCGAGTACTACGAACACGAAGAAGAAGGTGAGCAGGAATTCGGTAAGGAGTGCCGTAGCCCAGGTAACGTTGGTCTGCGGAACATTGGTCGCGAGATAAGCTACTCTGTCTGTAGTTCCTACGCCATCGGTGATTCCGCCGAACTCAAATACATTTGGTGGAACGGCATTTCCTCCGGCAATGTAAGGCAGGTTGCCGAAATCCTGAAATGCCATCAGCCACCACAGGAAAGCAGCGCCCACTGCGGCACCAAGTAACTGCGCTGTTACGTATCCCAAAAATTCCTTACCCGAAAACTTGGGATCGGTGAGATAGACGGCGAAGGATACCGCGGGGTTTACGTGGCAGCCTGAGATTTTGCCTATGGCATACACAAGGCATACCAATACCAGTCCGAAGCAGAGGCCAATGCCGAGGGTGCCGATTTTGGGTCCTGCCAGAACCGCGCTACCGCAGGCCAGCAAGACCAGAAACATCGTGCCGAAAAATTCAGCTAAATATTTTCTCATAGCAGATTAAGATTTGGATTATTAGTCTATCGGTGTCAAGACCATATTTAGTGGTCTTTGCAATTATTAACAATCCATCCCCCTCAAGTGTTTTGATTCTCAAACACAATATTTTATTGAGGAGTCGGAATAAAATGTTAATTTTGCACTTTGAAACAGCAACGACATCATACAGCAAGGAAAGATGAATATCGACAACATATCCGAAAGCGTCTGGTATGTGGGTGTTGACGACCGTACCAAGACTTATTTTGAGAATCTCTGGACCATTCCTTCCGGAGTGAGCTATAACTCCTACCTCGTTGAAGGTACTCAGGCAACTGCCCTTATCGATGGTGTGGAATCCTCAGAGATTGCGGCGCTTAAAGAACATATCGGGTTGAATACTTCACGACACAATATAGATTTTTTGGTTGTGAATCACATGGAACCGGATCATAGTGGCGCTGTGCCAGCATTGTTGGATCTCTATCCCGGTATGAAACTGATTGGAAACCGAACCACTCTGAGCATGGCAGCCGACTTCTATGGAATCCCGGCAGAACGGATGCAGGAGATTAAAGATGGCGAGATACTGGACCTTGGCGGAAAAACCCTTCAGTTCTTACTCACTCCCATGGTACATTGGCCCGAAACGATGATGACATGGCTTGCTGAAGATGGCATATTATTCTCTGGGGATGCCTTTGGAGGTTTCGGTGCCTTGAACGGAATGCCGCTCGACAGTCAGCAGGATCCTAAACCTTATTTTAATGAAATATACCGCTACTACGGGTGTATCGTGGCCAAATACGGTAGGTTTGTGCAGGCGGCACTGAAAAAAGTCGGCTCCCTGCCTATCAAGACGATCTGCGCCACTCACAGCATGGTCTGGCGTAAGCATTTCAAAGAAGTCGTTGACATATATTCACGTCTCAGCTCATGGACTCCCGAAGAGGGTACTGTGATTGTCTACGGAACCATGTACGGAAATACTCAGTCAATGGCGGAATATTTGGCTGCTAAAGTAGCTGAGAAATCTTCTGCTCCGGTAAAGGTGCATGAGGCAACCTACGACAATATGCCCGACATCCTCGCCGACATAGTGCGCTATCGTTCCATAGCAATCGGCACTGCTACATATTCAATGGAGCTATTCCCTACGATAGAAACTTTGATGCGTGCTTTGCAGGTACGTGAGATAAAGAACAAGAAGCTGTGTGCTTTCGCATCTTATGCCTGGGCTCCCAATGTGGCACTAAAGCGATTTGAAGAATATGCAAAGGCTATGAATGTACCTTTGCTTGCCACTGCTCAGATGAACCGTCACAGACTCGAAGACTGCATACCTCAACTCAATGCTATGGCCGATGTGCTGACAGCTAAATAACAGAAGAGGATATGAAGCTGCAAAAAAGCATATAAAATATAGAAAGTGAGTCAATTCGGGCTCGCTTTCTTATTTTAATATCTCTCTTAGTTTAAATTCGATATACAACTTCTTTGATTTCATGCGTTATATCAATGATATATAATTTGCGTGATGAATAACGAGAAAGAGACCCATCCTTTCGAGCCGTGGGTGCCCGAAGGGGCCTGGATACTGATTTGCGGCACTTTCCCTCCACCGGCTTCTCGATGGAGCATGAAGTTCTATTACCCCAATTATATAAACGATATGTGGCGAGTAATGGGGCTTATTTACTTTAACGACAAGGATATTTTTGTCGATTCCGAACACCATACGTTCTATGAAGACAAGATAAAGGATTTTCTTAATCGCGAGGGAATAGCACTCAGCGATACCGGTGGTGAGGTTGAGCGGTTGCGCGGGAATGCCTCCGATAAATATCTGGAAATAAAGAAACCGTTTGCCCTTGCTGCATTGCTTGAGCAATTGCCGGAATGTACCGACATTGCCACTACAGGCGAAAAAGCGGCCGGTGTGGTGGCTCAGCTCACCGGGACAAAGATTCCCAAGGTAGGGGAGTATGAAGAGGTGGAAATTGTTATGAACGATGGTGCTTGCCGTAAACTGCGTCATTGGCGTATGCCCTCCACATCAAGAGCATATCCGTTGGCTCTTGCCAAGAAAGCTGAGTTGTATGGCAAGATGCTTCGTAGCCGACAGAATGAAGGCGTTTCTTAAGGAACGAGGTTTAAGACACATCGGAATATTGCAATTTATTTTGCCTGATTAAATTCTGCAGTAGTTGCTATGTTGCTGAGAGCTGCAGAGTTGTTTGAAGCAAAATTAGTGGCGAACAGTTCTATTCTTGCAGCTACCGAGGCAGTATCCTTAATGAAATGATATAGTTCCACGGCCGGGCGCAGATATGGTTCATCTTCTGCTTGTTCTGCTGTAGCATAAGTTGTCATGGCATGTGCTATGTCCTCTTCGGCGGCATTCTCAGTAATACCCTTGTCGCGGCTGAGCATATGGCGTAAATCATGAAGGTTGTCTGTTGATGCGAATAGCTGTACCTCGCTCACGAAATTGAAGCTGTCTTCCAATAAGTCAGGCCACAGAGAAAGATCTATGCGTTGTTGCATGGAATCAAGAAACAGAGCTACATGATTCGCACATTGCAACAGTCCGTCCACGGCAGGCCGCATAGTATGGTCTATAGGCAGATAGGATGGCTGAAACATTTCTTTCATATCCGAGAACTTGAAGTCCGGGTTGTATTCTCCTCCGCTTTTCCTTTTATCTGCAGTAGTCGTTACTGCAAAACACCACGCGAGGAAAAGGTTCATCTTATGCAGCAGGATAGGTATGTTCTTCAACAGTTTGTCGCTTTCCATGGCTTTGTGAACCCGCATCTGTTTTTCCTTTTCTGTTTCTACATCAATCTCACTCTTCATGGCACCCACGGCGTTCAGAAAGAATCCGATTGTCAACATGCCGCACATCACCTCTATGGCAGTAAATGCCTGGGCCCATCCATGAGCCGGAGTATAGTCTCCGAAACCAAGAGTGGTAATGGTTACTATGCTGTAATACATCCATGATCCAAATCCCACACCGCCACCATCGGGGATGCGGAACTGACCGTCGGGAAGCCAATAATAGATGATTGCGAAAACAGGCATCAACGCTACGTAGATGCATATCCATACAAGAGGTCTGACGTTGCTTACAACGTGGAAGAAATGACGCGAACTGGTAGATAACGACATAAGTGCTTTGTAAAGTTAAGTAAGTGATTACTAAAAAGTGTAATCCGATTACTTTTTAAAAAACACCTGTCGTTATTAAATGGTTGGGTTCATACTCGTTTAAAGACCGAACTCTAACGTTGGGCGAAAAATATTTTAGCCCGCAGCGCCTGAGCTCGTGGAGTAGAGATTGCCATGTCGGCTACATTGTCTTTGATGCACATTTCCACTTTTCCTTCCTCGCCATAATAACATTCATGCATAAACGCAATTTCGAAGCGGGCAATGCGGAAAGCATCGAAATGCTCCAGCGGGAAGCGGTTCAGCAAAAGCTGGATATAGCGGAGTGTGTTTACGTGGCGGTAGAAATCGATGTCTGAATAAACGAATTTGTAGTTTGTCACCACAGGACAGTCAATGGCTGTGTGCTTGCTTTGACGTGCTATGGGGCAAGGTCGGGAAGATACAACATCGAAAGGCAGGTTAAGATGTCCGAGACCTCTGTTCTCATGAGTATCCAGGTCCATTACCATCCATACGGAGCGGGCATAGCCGAGAGTATCGCCTTTGGCATCGCGAATCTGAAAACAGCGTTCCGAGAAATGACGATTCCAGTTCTCAACCCATGTTATAATTTCATAATCGGCCAATGCAGGCGGGAATTTGGTCATCTCAATAGTCAGTCGTGCAAGTACCCATCCGCATCCTTTCATGGCACTGTTGCCTACTCCAAGCATATCGGCATGAGCCGTTGCCGTCTCGATGATGTTATCGGCTAAAGATAGAAGTGAAAGCTCTTTCTGGGCATCACATTGGGCCGCTGTGCATTGGAAATTCAACGTCAATTCATTTTCCATGGTGCGAAGTTAAGTATTTTTCATCGGAAATTAGTAATTTTGCGGGCGATAAGTTGTACTTAATTCACTCAACATAAAAACACATACATGGCAACGAAGCCTTTTCACTATCAGGAACCTTTTCCTTTAGGTCCTGACAAAACAAAATACCGTCTGCTCACCGACAAATATGTGAAGACGGAGAACTGGAACGGACATGAGATGCTGGTCATAGAGCCGGAAGCCCTTACCATTCTGGCAAATGCCGCAACCCATGACAATTCTTTCCTGTTACGTCGCGAGCACAACGAAATGGTGGCGAAGATACTGTCCGACCCGGAAGCCAGCGATAACGATCGTTTCGTAGCTCTCACTATGCTGCGCAACGCCGATGTCAGCGCTAAAGGCGTTCTTCCTATGTGCCAGGACACCGGAACAGCTATCTGCGCCGCTTTCAAAGGACAGCATGTATGGACAGGCTGCAATGACGAAGAGAAAATTTCGCTTGGCATCTACAAGACTTACACCGAAAATAACCTCCGCTATTCGCAGAATGCTCCCCTAAGCATGTATGAAGAGGTTAATACAGGTTGCAATCTCCCCGCTCAGATTGAGATACATGCCGAGGAAGGCAATGAATATAAATTCCTCTTCGTGGCTAAAGGCGGAGGTTCTGCTAACAAGACGTATCTTTATCAGGAAACCAAGGCTCTTCTCAATCCCGAAAAGCTTGTACCCTTTCTGGTAGAGAAGATGAAGACCTTAGGTACCGCTGCCTGTCCTCCTTATCATATCGCTTTCGTCATCGGTGGCACTTCAGCCGAGATGAATCTTGCCACAGTAAAGAAGGCAAGCGTGAAGTACTATGATGAACTTCCCACCACAGGTAACGAGTATGGTCGAGCTTTCCGCGATGTGGAACTGGAGAAACAGCTTCTTGAGGCGGCTCAGTGCATCGGCCTCGGCGCACAGTTCGGTGGCAAGTATCTTGCCCACGACGTACGTGTTATCCGTCTGCCGCGTCACGGTGCTTCTCTGCCCGTAGGCATGGGTGTGAGCTGCTCTGCCGACCGCAACATCAAGGCTAAGATCAATAAGGAAGGCCTCTGGATTGAGGAACTCGACACCAATCCCGCCGAGCTGATTCCTGAACAGTATCGCAACGCACATGAAGGCGAAGTCGTGAAGATTGACCTCAACCGACCCATGAAGGAAGTGCTGGCTGAACTGGACAAGTATCCTGTTTCCACCCGCCTTTCTCTCAACGGCACCATTATAGTTGGCCGTGACATAGCCCACGCCAAAATCAAAGAGCGTCTTGACAAAGGGGAGCCTATGCCCCAGTACCTGAAAGACCCCCCCATCTATTATGCCGGACCTGCCAAGAAGCCGGAAGATATGCCCAGCGGCTCCTTCGGTCCCACAACTGCAGGCCGCATGGACCCGTATGTAGACCAGTTCCAGGCAGCAGGCGGCTCTATGATTATGATTGCTAAGGGCAACCGTAGCCAGCAAGTTACCGATGCCTGCAAGAAACATGGCGGTTTCTATCTGGGTTCCATAGGTGGCGCAGCCGCTATCCTGGCTCAGAACTCCATCAAGAATGTCGAGCTGCTGGAATATCCCGAACTCGGTATGGAGGCCATCTGGAAAATCGAAGTGGAGGATTTCCCCGCTTTCATTCTGGTGGACAACAAAGGCAACGACTTCTTTAAACAGCTCAAGCCACGTTGTGCGGCTTGTGGCTTGAAATAATAAAATTGAAAGGTGTCATAAAAACACTTTATGACATCTTTCATTAACACAGATATTTCATTTCAGGCATCCATAACGGAGTGCCGTGATAAAGTAGTTGCATAACACAAAGAAACATAGCAATATCATCAGCCACATACCGTCCGTAATCAAGAGGATGGTATGTGGATTTTACTGTAACTGTCGGCGACATGTAGATACTAAGTTTCTGGTGCCGCTGATTCTGCTGTTGTGCCTTGTAATTACGGCCTGTAGCCCTGTGCGGCATGTGCCGAAAGATAAATTCCTTCTTGACAAGACATCGGTGTCACTGCCAAGGGACACTGATTACAAAGACCTTAACCGCGAGGAGCTTGAAACATATATTCGTCAGCTCCCCAATCATAAGCTGTTGTGGAAAGTAAAGATGCAACTTGGCATATATAATATGTCGGGTCGTGATTCCACAAAGTGGTACAACAGGTTGTTGCGTAACCTTGGCGAAGCGCCGGTTATATACGACTCCACGCTTACGCGACAGTCGGTGATACAATTGCAGCGTTCCTTGGAAAACCGAGGCTATCTTCATGCTAAAGTTTACGCCGACACTGTCTTCAACACTCAGAAACGTAAGGCAAAGGTTGACTATCGTATTGTTCCCGGTCAGCAGTACCATATAACTTCGATAGATTATGAGTTTGCTGATTCAGCTTTACGTCCTGTCGTGATGCGCGATTCCGCCCGCTGGCCTGTGCAGCCAGGATCGGCACTGGACCTTAACGCCCTCGATGCCCAAAGGACATTAATTACAGACAGGCTTAGGAACAGAGGCTTTTTTACCTTCCAGAAGAACTTCATCACTTTCAATGCCGACACCACCGCCGGGTCTACATCAGTAGGACTCACTATGCGTGTGGCACCACCTCCCGGCGGAACTGCCCACGATACGATTGAAGTGGATATGTCACAGCCCTGGTATGTAAGGAAAATTACTTTTGTGACTGATTATGAGCCTGTGAGAGGAAATATTTCATCTGACCGATATTCCGATTCCATAAACTGGAAAGGATACGACATTATCTATGGAAGCAAACGGTATCTCAGACCAAATGTACTTGTTGAGAACTGCTTCCTGCGTCCAGGAGGACGATGGTCGGCAAGAGCAATAAACAATACTTATGAGGCTTTGTCACGACTTGGCATTCTGAAATTCGTCAATGTGCAGAGTGTGCCTACGGGTTTCGAAATTGACGGCAAGCAATGGCTTGATGTTTACATCCTGCTCACTCCCGGCAAAAGTCAGACTATAGCCCTTGAGCTTGAAGGCACCAATTCCGAGGGTGACCTTGGCGTAGCAGCTTCCATTTCCTATTCCCACAGGAACCTTGGCAGAGGCTCCGAGATATTTTCTGCAAAAATACGTGGCGCTTACGAGAGCCTTAGCGGAAAGCTCGAAGGGTTCATCCACAACAGGTACATGGAATATTCGGTGGATTTAGGGCTTACATATCCAAAATTCAAGGCACCTTTCCTTACCGAAAGTTTCAAAAGAAGAATTAAGGCCACTACCGAGGTTAATCTTGCACTGAATTATCAGGAAAGGCCAGAATATACGCGAGTCATAGCCACTACTGGCTGGTCCTACAAGTGGATGGAACGCAGACGGCGTACATCGCATATCTTCACTCCCATTGACATTGACTATGTGTATCTGCCCAAATCCACAATCAATTTCATCGAGGACATAGCGCCGAACAATCCTCTGCTGCGTTATAGTTACGAGGATCATTTCATCATGCGTCTGGGCTATACTTTTTATCATACCAACAAGGTTCCGGAGGCAATGTCGCCGTATCTTCAGGTAAAGCAGAAAAACATATACACCATCAGAGCAAAAGGAGAGACGGCAGGCAATCTTTTGTTCGGACTCAGTTCTCTTTTCAGTCACGGACGGGATTTTCATGCCGATCCGTATAAGGTTTTCGGTATCCACTACGCGCAATATGTAAAGCTTGAAGGTTCATATTCGTTCACCCATATCTTTGATCAGCGTAATTCGCTGGCATTTCGTGCCGGATTGGGCGTGGCTATACCATACGGCAACTCAAAAGTAATTCCTTTTGAAAAGCGTTTTTATGGCGGTGGCGCCAATGGTGTGAGAGGATGGGATGTCCGTACTCTCGGTCCCGGCAATTTCCATGGCAGGAACTCTGTGACTGACTTCATGAACCAATGCGGTGACATCAATTTGCTCATGAGTGCCGAATACAGGGCAAAACTGTTCTGGGTATTTGAATTGGGCGTCTTTGTGGATGCAGGAAATATCTGGACCATTCACAACTATGAAAACCAGCCCGGCGGTATGTTCCATTTCAATTCTTTCTATAAGGAGATAGCCGCCAGCTATGGACTTGGACTGAGAATGAACTTTACCTACTTCCTTTTGCGTTTTGACCTTGGCATGAAGGCACATAACCCGGCAGAAGGCACAGAACCGTGGCCTATCATCCATCCGCGATGGGGCAGGGACCGCAGCTTCCATTTCTCGGTAGGTTATCCTTTCTGATTCAAAAAAGTAATGTATGAAGAAATTAGTGATTTTCGACCTTGACGGCACATTGCTCAATACTATTGCCGACCTTGGTAATTCAGTGAATTATGCCCTTGAACAGATGGGTTACCCTACTCATTCCTTAAGCTCGTTCCCATTCATGGTAGGCAACGGTGTACGCAGGCTTATTCAACGAGCACAGATGGATGCTGATGAGGCTAAAGGGGAAAAACTGCTTG
>CAJMDR010000051.1 GCA_905212215.1 uncultured Porphyromonadaceae bacterium | reverse complement strand
CTGGATAAGAACGGTGCGTTCAAAGCCAAGATACAGAAGCTTCTTGACGACATAGATTATCTGGAGAATCCACAGTAAACAAGGATTACCAGCAACTAAAAAGGCCGCATTATGCGGCCTTTTTAGTTGCTTAGGAGTTTGGTGAGTTTTAGGGAATTAAGGAGTTTAAGTTGATTAAGGTGGGGTAAGGGAATTAAGGAGCTTAAGGTGGAAAAGGAGTTTAAGGAAATTAAGAAGAGTAAAGAGCTTAAGGCAGAATAAGTGTCTGGGGATCAGGAGGATAGGGGTGTGGTTAGCAAATTTTAACGTTTGGTCTTTTACTTTTTTGCTAATTTTGTGGTCTAATAAGCAGACCATAAAACTGTATTTTGGCTCTAAAGAATACTTGACTATTTTACTCTGTTCCTGAGAGTAATCAAGAAATTCCGGCAAGAGTGAGATTTTGTTATTTTGGTCTGATAATATGAAGAATATGCGCCTTGAAGCCTGGGTGCTAAATTTTTGTGTATGAAAAATTGTAAAATCTTTACCATAATTGCAGCCATTGTGCTGTTGATGTGTTTCACTCCGTTTACTCTTGATGCCCGCAAGAGCACAGGAAAAACAGCCAAGACAGAGCAGACACAAACTTCTAATAAAAAGAAGAATAAGAAGGGGGAAAAAGCCTCTTCCGAAACTTCTACGTCCAAGAAGAAAAAGAAGAAGGAAGAGGCGAAAGAAACTACCTCTTCTGCAAAGAAAAAGAAAGGTAAGAAAGGAGACTCCGAGTCTACTACTTCATCCAAGAAAAAAAAGAAGGGAGAAGCTGAAACCACCTCTTCAAAGAAGAAAAAGAAAGGCGAGTCAGAGACCGCCACATCTTCACGAAAGAAGAAAAAGGGAGAATCTACAAGTTCCGACACTTCTGCAAATAAAAAGAAAAGAGGTCAGAAAGAGGAACCAAAAGAGACTACAGCCAGAAAGAAAAAGAGCAACGGCAAACAGGACAAGGAATGGAACGGCAGCAATACCCGCAAACCACGCCGCGAACAGCAACAGACAGAACCGAAACCTGCCCCTCAGCCGCGAAAGAAGGCCACCCCGAAACGTGAGACGCCATCAGTGGCACAGAATGATTCCCTCACCATGGTAGTCAACAATGCGGTGCTGAAATGGATTCCCGAAACTCAGAACCCCGGTGGTCTCCGTATAAACTCCGTCACTCTGGACAACCGTCGTAGACAGGCTAATGTATCATTGAACGACAACTTTACATATCTCCCCATCAATCAGAAGTATATAGGCGATCTGAAAGGCGCCATACGTCGTGCTTTGCCTGATTCAGTAAGGAACTATTCCATGTCGCTTAAGGTAGGTCGTCATGACCTGTCATATTATATATCCCGCATTGACAAACTTCCGGAAGAATACCGTCAGAATCCTGTTTTCATTAAGCCTGTAGATCCCTGGTCAAGCTTTTCAAAAGGCTTGAACAACGATAATATAGCTTTGTGGCACAGCCATGGACGTTATTACCGCAACGATGCGGGAGGTTGGTTATGGCAACGTGGATTCCTTTATGAGACAATTGAGGATGTCTATACCATGAGCTATGTGCTGCCATATCTTGTTCCTATGCTGGAGAATGCAGGAGCAAATGTGTTCCTTCCCCGCGAACGCGACATCAATCGTAATGAGGTAATTGTTGACAATGACACCTATCCAGGCGGTAAGGTATACTCTCAGACGGATTTCCGTATCACCAACGGAGCGCAGAAATGGACAGTAGGCAAAGGAGAAGGATTCATTTATGACCTTCCCGCATTCCGTGATACCGAGAATCCCTTTACCAACGGTACTTATATGGAAGTGCCTACCATCAGCAAAGGTAAGCCTTCTGTAGCCGCCTGGTATGCCGATATACCGAAGCAGGGAGATTATGCAGTATATGTGAGCTACAAGACATTGCCGAATTCCACCACCGATGCTCATTACACCGTGAATTATTCCGGCGGCTCTCGTGAGTTCACCGTTAACCAGAAGATGGGAGGCGGTACGTGGATTTACTTGGGTACATTCCCTTTCAAGGCCGGAGCCAGCGATGAAGAACCGGTAGTGGCACTTACAAACCTCACCAACAAAGGAGCCAATACCGTCGTTACCGCCGATGCGATAAAGATAGGTGGTGGCATGGGTAATATAGAGCGTTCGGCACGACGTTCCGACATATATTATGACCCATCCACTCCCGATAACACTCCCACTGAGGAACAGACCCAGAACGATCAACAGGAAGAGGAAGAGGACGAAGGAGCTGTAGACCAGCAGGAACCGGCCACTCCGGCGTCACCTGTCAAGAAAGGAAGAGTACCATCGTTCAAGACATCCGGTCTTCCCCGTTATCTTGAAGGTGCCCGTTACTGGCTGCATTGGGCCGGATTCCCGGAAAGCGTATATTCACCTTACCACGGCAAGAACGACTATAAGGATGATTATACCGACCGCGGACACTGGGTCAATTACCTTGCCGGAGGAAGCCGTGTACTGCCTAAAAAAGAGGGCATGCACATACCTATAGACCTAAGCTTCGCTCTTCATTCCGATGCCGGAAAACGGAGTGATGACAGTTTCGTTGGCACACTCGGCATATATTACACCAATGGCGGCTCATCATACACCGATGGCACACCGCGCATGAATTCGCGTATGCTTACCGACGTAATCATGAAGCAGATAACGGGCGACATACGCCATACCTATGAACCCCGCTGGACCCGCCGCCCTATGTGGGACCGTTCTTACCTTGAGGCAAGAGTTCCCGAGGTTCCGGCAACTCTTATTGAGCTTATGTCGCATCAGAACTACGCCGACATGATGTATGGCATGGATCCGAATTTCCGCTTCTCAGTGGGCCGCGCAATCTATAAAGGCATGGCACGTTTCCTTGCCGAAAGAAAAGGAAGAGAACTTGTAATCCAGCCTCTGCCGGTGAAGAATTTTGCAATCACTAAGGCCAAAGGTCGCGGCGAGTATGAACTGCGTTGGGATCCGACTCCCGATAAACTCGAACCTACTGCGATGCCCAACAAGTATGTCATTCTGGAACGTACGCAGGGAGAACTCGGATTCCGCCGCATCGCCATAGTTAAAGATACCCATTTCAAGGTACGTGTAACAGATAAGCTTATTCACAGTTTCAAGATTGTTGCGGTAAACGACGGCGGACTGAGTTTCGACAGCGAAGTACTGGCTCTGCGTGACGGCGGCGACAACCGTCAGCCGGTAATGATAGTGAACGGCTTTACCCGCATTTCCGGTCCGGAACATTATAGTAAGGATGGAAGTGCAGGATTCAAGTCAGACGAAGACTTCGGGGTACCTTATATCCGCGACATTCATTTCACCGGTTACCAGACCAATTTCAACAAAGCCTCCGGAAGTGCCGGAGCCAGCGGCAGCAGTTATGTTGACAAGGTAATAGCCGGCAATACATTCGATTTCGTTGCTCTTCATGGCGTTAGCATTGAGAGCGCAGGCTATAGCTTCGTCTCCTGCAGTGCCGGAGCGGTAGAGAAAGGCGATGTGAAACTTGAACAGTACAAAATAGTTGATCTGATACTTGGCAAGCAGAAAACCACTACCGTGGGCAACGGTAAAGTAGGAATCCTTTATGAGGCCTTCCCGGCTGCATTGCAACAGAAACTGCGCACATATATCGAAAAGGGAGGTCATCTGTTCGTCAGCGGTCAGTACATAGGCAGCGATGTGGCTGAGAAGACTCCGGTCTTCGCTGAAGAAGTGCTCGGCATAATAGCTGAAAGGTCATCCAAGCCTTCCAACGCACGCATAGAAGTAACGTCGGAAGGCGTTCAGGCAGGCTTACATAAAGGGAGCATGACGTATTCCAATACCCTTAACGAGGATATGTACATAGTCGAGAATCCCGATGTACTTCATCCTTCGCAGAAGATACCGTCAACCCCCATGATGATATTCAGTGACAACGGTAACGGCGCAGCGATGTTCAGCAAGCCGGGTCACGGCAAAGTATTCACCATGAGTGTTCCCTTCGAGTCTATCAAAGGGCAGCAACAGCGCGACGCCTTGATGAAACAGGTACTTCATATTCTTGAATAATCAGGTTCTTGATTCAAGTACTTGCAATACATCCATAATCACAACAACGGTAAATGAGTTCTATAATACGGTTTAGGAACGTAGGGCAGCTTCAGAAAGAGCTGCTTGACGGGGAACTGGAGAAATATGTGTATGTAAGCCTTACCGACAGGCCTTTGCAGCTTGACAGTAACTGTAAGCTCCGTATGCGTCAATGCGGCGATTACCTTGACGCAAGTATGGTTTTCAGCAGTTATCGCTTAGAAGAACCCGACGGCAGCATCACCGAACATCCGGGAGTGGAATATCAGCCCGGCAGTCTACGCGATGATTTCGATTTCGGAGGATTGGTAATGCTCAATGTGGCCGATGTCATCGGAGCGATAGGCGAGATGTCAGATGAAGCAAGCAAACTGCCCGACGGCGGCTGGTATGCTCTGAGACTTTCTTTGGGCATAGCCCACATGATAGCGTTTATCCCGGAATCGCTCTATACCATGCCACGAGTAGACATGCGGTTAAGCGGGGAGAAACAGCATGATTACGTAAATCCTCGTAATCGGTCCTATCAACAGGCCATGGAGAAGGTCTTCATAGAACATCTGAGGCGTATCAATGCCTTGACAGGCACCAAGGAGCAGGTAGACTTCAATCAAGGTGAATACCCTGTTGCAGCCTCCGTCATAATTCCGGTACGGAACCGATGTGCCACCATAGCCGACGCCGTTAACAGTGCTCTCAGTCAAAATCTGTTGTTCGATTTCAACGTAATAGTGGTTGACAACGGCAGCACCGACGGGACTTCTGAAATCCTTGACAAATTGGCTTCGGAGAATTCGCGTCTTATAGTACTGCGACCTACGGCAGGAGAGCATCTCGGCATAGGAGGCTGCTGGAATAAGGCGGTTATGAGCGAACATTGCGGGCGCTTTGCCGTGCAACTTGACAGCGATGATGTCTATTCCGGTCCCGATACCTTGACCAAAATTCTCGACTGCTTCTACGCCAACAACTGTGCTGCGGTAGTGGGAAGCTATACCATGACCGATTTCGATATGAATGTATTACCCCCCGGCGTCATATCTCACGATGAATGGACTGATGAATATGGTGCAGACAATGCCTTGCGCCTGAACGGTTTCGGTGCGCCGAGAGCTTTCTTCACCGGGGTACTGAGGCAATATCTGCTTCCCAACGTAAGTTATGGCGAGGATTATGCGGTGCTTCTGAGGATTAGCCGAGAATATAGGATAGGCCGCATCTTCCAGCCCATTTACAACTGCAGAAGGTGGAAGGGGAATTCTGATGCAAACCTGAGCATAGAAAAGACCAATGAATACAATTTCTACAAGGATTTTCTACGAAGTTGCGAATTGTTAGCCCGCATGGAGGCTAACCGATGTGATATGTTGCCGGAATAATATACAAAAAGTGGTAAAGTGTTAAGTTTCTTCAATAAGCAGATTGCCATCTGGCCTGATGCGGCAGCACGTTATGCAGCGTTGCAGCTATGTCGCCGCAGAGCGGTGAAACTGAACAGTCTGGAGGGAGAGCCTGAGATAATACTTCTCTTCAATCCAGCAAGAGCGGTGTCAACGGCAGCAAAAGTGGATGCAGCCAGCATAGCGAAAAGGCCATGTTTCCTTTGTGGGAAAAATCGTCCGCAGCAGCAGATAGTGAATGATGCATTACAATCTGCCGGTTTCGAGATATTGGTGAATCCCTTTCCAATACTCAACCATCATTTTACCATAGTAAACAACAGACATATACCACAGGATGAATATCCTGTGAAAGCCATGATACAGGCAGCAGAACTATTTCCCGATTTTGCTTTCTTTTACAACGGGGCGAGAGCGGGAGCCTCGGCGCCAGACCACCTGCATTTTCAGGCCGTTCCCAAAACCTATATCCCGCTTTTGGAAATTGTCAGCCTGAAACACTCATCGCACAAAAAGGATATTATCTGGAGTGGCCACCTCGGAGTCTTTCATCCTGCAGGTTTCTGGAGCATGAAGGGTGATGAGCAAACCATAACCTCCCTTCCTGCCGTACCTGATAAAGATTTATCCAATCTTTTTGTGTGGAAGGAAGGTGAGGATACATTGCGCGGCATGCTCTTTCCGCGGCGTCGACATCGCGCCGCCAGCTATCCGAACCCGATGGTGTCGCCGGGAGCCTTGGATGTGGCCGGGCTTATGGTGACCGTAAAGGAAGATGATTTCAACAATCTTACTCCCGACCTGATCGCCGATATTTATAAAGCGACCTGTTATTCACCTACTGAAACACCATCTCCTGTATGAGAACGAAACAAGTATCACCCTGGCAATGGTTGCCAACACTATACGTTGCTGAAGCATTGCCTTATGTGGTAGTCAATACCCTTACCGTCTACCTTTATACCAAAATGAATGTCGGTAAGGCGGAGATGGCATTCTTTACAGGGTGGCTTTATTTGCCGTGGGTGATAAAGCCCTTCTGGAGTCCATTCGTAGACATCATAGGCACCAAGCGCCAATGGACGCTCTACATGCAGTTGCTCATGGGTATATGTTTCGCTTTGATTGCATTCTTTATCCATACTTCATTTTTCTTCTCTTCCACGTTAGCGTTCTTCTGGCTAGCGGCATTCTTCTCCGCTACGCACGATATAGCGGCAGACGGCTATTACATGCTTGAGCTTACCGACCATCAACAGGCGGCCTATGTAGGTTTGAGAAGTACTTTCTATCGCATAGGCTCACTGCTTGCCAGCGGAGGCCTTGTATGGCTTGCCGGCATACTTGAAATGCAAGGGTTGAAGGAAGGGGAAACGGCGTCGCAAAGCCAGGTGGTAATGTCATGGTCAACAGTATTTATGATTGTCGGAGCATTGATGTTGCTGTTGGCGCTCTATCATCGCTTCTTCATGCCAAAGGCAGAGGCCGATGTGCCGAGAAAGGAAAAGAACTTCCGGCAGATTTTAAGCAATTTCGGCTCTACCTTCGCCACATTCTTCGTCAAGAGCAACATAATAGGCGCCATAGCCTTCATGCTTTTATTTCGGCTTCCGGAAGCGGTGTGCATCAAACTCGTAGGACCTTTCCTGCTTGACACAAGAGCCATGGGAGGACTTGCCATGACTACCGCACAGGTAGGCATAGCGAACGGTATAACAGGAGTGATAGGGATTCTTGCCGGAGGAATACTTGGAGGTATAGCAATAGCCAGGAAAGGACTTAAATTCTGGCTGTGGCCGATGGCAATGGCTCTTGCTCTGCCATGTATATTATATTTCTTCCTGGCGCTTCTTCAGCCGGAAACAGATGCCGCCGGATTGCTGTTTATCAACATCGCGATCTTTGTGGAACAGTTCGGTTATGGCTTCGGCTTCACTGCATTTATGCTCTATCTGATATACTTCTCGCAGGGCAAATGGAAGACTGCCCATTATGCTTTCTGTACCGCTTTCATGGCCTTGGGAATGATGCTTCCCGGCATGGCGGCAGGATGGATCTACGAGCAGTTGGACTCGGTTATGTTCTTCGGAGGAGGTCATCAGGGATATATTAACTTTTTCATGCTTGTCGTGCTGCTTTCGGCCGCTACCTTCATAGCCTGCCTGAGTGTGAAGATTGATTCTAAGTTCGGTAAAAAGGAAAACAGCGATGTTGCCTGAGGAATACGAGATACACCAGGTTACTACGGATACAAGCATCCTGAGGGAGCGGTTTCATTGCCCTGAAATTACCCTGAAAGGATGTCATGAGTGCGGGTTGTACAAGACGCAATGGAGCTGTCCGCCATTACTAGATGAAAGGTTAGAAGAGATCTTTCGCTTTAACTATGCCACCATCTATTCCGTCACGGTGGAAATAGCACCTCAGACTCCTGTTGAGAAAAGCGGCGAGTTGCTTTCTCCGGCCCGCAAGTATCTTGAACAGATGCTTATGCGTCTGGAGAAAGAGCACTCCGGAATATGTTCGGCCACCATTGGAAAATGTACACATTGCGGCGACCTGCCATGCGCCCGGAGAAAAGGTACGCCATGCCGACATCCGGAACTTGTCAGACCCTCTCTGGAGGCTCTTGGCTTCAATGTGGCAGCTATTATCGCGGAGTTGCTGTCCATACCCTTGCAATGGGGCAGAGATGGCTTCCTGCCGCCACAGATTACTTTGGTGGGAGCTGTATTTCATAACGGTTGAGGGTGTGTCATAAACGCACATCCGCATTTTTATTGACAACACCCCCGGACCCCGGACATTATTTGATACCCAAGAGGAGATGTTTATATACTTCCCGAAGAGGAATCTCCATCGCCGGAGGACCCGGCGGTTGTGTCACCGTCACTGGGTTTGCTGGTATCCTTGACCTTGAAATATTTTGCCAGATACTTTTCCTGGAACCGTTGCAGCAGTTCCCAGAAGTTAGGCACGAACAGGGTGCCTATTATGGCGTTGACGAACATTCCAAATACTACGGCGGTACCTAAGGCTAACCGACTTCCCGCACCCGCTCCTGTGGCGAAGAGCATAGGCATGACACCGAAGATGAAGGCGAAAGCAGTCATCATAATGGGTCGGAACCTCACTCTGCCTGCGTCGTAAGCGGCTTTGCGCACATCCTGTCCGGCCTCGCGGTATTCCTTGGCATATTCCACGATCAATATGGCGTTCTTGGCACTCATGCCCAATAGCAGAATCAGACCGATCTGAGTGTAAATGCTTACGCTCTGTCCCATGAAGATACATCCTAAAGCAACGCCTAATACAGCGGTAGGCATTGAAATAATGACTGCGATAGGGTCTGTCCAGGAACCATATTGAGCCGCCAATACAAGCAACGTAAGAATCACGGCGAAAATCAGCACGGTGGAAATGGTAGTGCTTGCGCCGGTTTCCTGATAAGCCTCTCCTGTCCATGCATAGGAGAAGTTAGTTCCGAGTTCAGCTTTCACCATCTGTTCCATGGCTTTTATGGCATCGCCAGAGGAAGTGCCGTGAGGTGGAGTCGCGGTGATAGCCGCCGTTTCATACATATTGTACCTGTTCACAGAGGCTTCGCCCATGTCGCGGTCTATGGTGGCAAAAGACTCGAAAGGCACCATCTGACCGGTATTGTTCCTTACGCCTAACTTTAGAATATCTTCCGGATGCCGTCTTGAGGCTCCTTCGCCTGCTACGTTGACATGATACATGCGTCCGAAATCCTCGAATTCATTCACAAATCCACCACCCACAAACGAGCTTAATGCAGAATAGATATCGTTGATGCCGACACCCATCAGAGTAGCTTTGTCGCGGTCTATGTTTATTCTATATTGCGGTACCACACCTTCGTAGACTGTAGTCAACTTGCCCACATCAGGATAGTTGGGAGCTGCCTTCTGCAATGTCTTAATGGCTTCCG
>CAJMDR010000050.1 GCA_905212215.1 uncultured Porphyromonadaceae bacterium | reverse complement strand
TAATACCGCTGCCTTGGAAGGCATATACCTGAACATGACACCGCCGCCCACTGATGCCGGAGTACCTAATTTGTAGGGCACGGAACAAGGAAAGTAAAGCTCCTTTCTATCAGGTCTGATGGTATCGGAATCGAAATAATCAAAATGCTGATATAGCCCGAGGTTGACATTGATATTCTTTTTGTCCGCTAAACTTGCAGAAAGAAGCCGCCCCATAATTTCCACTCTGCTCAGCAGCGGTTGTGATTTAATAGCCTGCAACTCCAGCAGGAAAGAGAAATAATCATACGGAGCCTTGGTGTCTGCTGCATATCTGTCGCCATATTCAATGTTTATTTCTGCAGACAAACCTGCGCGACACCCTTCATCGCCCGCTATCATGGAAAGATAACGTCCTCCCAATGACAGCTCGACACTGATAGGTGGTATTCCGAAGCGTCTCCCGGAAGAAGAACGTCTTTTCCATGCCGCTCCCGTAATGAGTCTGTTTATCCCTTTCATAGGATTGACAATAAATGATGCTAATTCCCTTCCGAATCGTTCCGCTCCTCCACTACGATCATCAAGGATAAGGTCAGAAGTACGATAAAGTACCTCTCCCAATGCCGCACCACCTATTGGCGTTGCTATGATATCGTTTGTGGAGGGATATTCACATTCCATAAACATCTCCCACATGGCGCTTCCTCCGATAGCAAACAACTCCGACTGCCAGAAATTATAGCCATTGGAACGTCCGGCATTAAAGAAAATAGAGCCATTATAAGGATGCGCGAACATATTGGTGGATAGGTGATCATTGTCCCATTCAAATCCATGTTTGAAATTCTCTTTTATACTGTTCCACGAAATATAGGCAAAATGACCTTTCTGAATATATCTGTCAAAAGCCCAGAGACCGATGTTGAACCCTGCGGTCTCTATGGCAGCCCGCCAGAAATTCTTATGTTCATGTAACCGTACATCAACACTGTCAGACAACAGAGGCTCAGCCACTAAATGACGGTTGGATATTTCCCTCACATCTGAGTCTATTTCTTTACCGGGATTCTGTGTGATTACAGAATCTGCCATCCCGGACTTCGCACTTATACTGAAGGTGCAAACCAATAAAGCTATCGCCAATATGTAGTAGTTCATACAGAAATAACGATGTCCATCACTCAAAATTACGTTCCTGCTGTTACGTTTTGCAGTGAAGAGTTGTCTTATAAATGTATGGGAAACGATTTGCTCACAGACACTTTTTGTGAACTGCAAAAGAAACTCCACAGGGTAGCCGGCAGGATGCTGCAGGACGAAATGGAGGCGGAAGATGCAGTGCAGGATACTTTCTGCAATCTGTGGACAAAGGACTTGCCTCAGACCTCCGATGAGACTCGGTTCAAACTGTTCGCCGTTCTCAAGAATGTCTGCCTCAACAAGATTAAAAGGAGAAGACCCACACAGAATCTTGATGCGCTCGACATCCCTGCAGAGTCCGTAGACAACATAGATGTCGAACGGTTGAAATCAGAGTTGCAGAAGCATCTTTCACCATATCAACACGAAGTATTCCGTCTGTCGGTGTATGAGGAGATGGAATATGAAGAGATAGCCGAACACATGGGTCTCAGCGTAGAAGCTGTGAGAATGCACATGTGCCGGGCACGCAAGATTCTCCGTGATAAATACAAACAATTGAAGCCATGAATTCAGAAGCAGATAAATTCACCCTTGAGGAACTTGAAGCTCTTGCGCAGGCTTTTCTGGAATGTAGACTGAGCAAGTTTCAGGAAAAGGAACTGGAACTGGTTTTGCTATCAGAAGACGATGCTTCCGTGCCCCACTCTCCAATATTAGACGAGGTGCGCGAGACCATGAAGCTTACCTCTATTCTTGCCGAGGAAGCGCCCTTGAAGCCTAAGCATAACCGCTTCTGGAAATTACGATTCCGCTGGATTGAGGCGGTAGCGTGCATAGCATTGATTATAGGAATTGCCTTGCACTTCACAATTCCCGGAGATGAGATAACCACGCATAGCAACACTTGCATCGAAGTTTATTCCAATGGCCGTTGCCTCCCTCCTGAAGAGGCGGAAAAGAAAGCTGCCGAGACACAGAAACTTTGCATGGAGTTGCTGAACAAGACCGTAAGCAATGCGCAGGAAGCGGAAAAACAAAGCATGAGATTAATTAACCAAACCAACTGATTAAAATGAAACGGACCATTACTTTAATACTGATTATAATGATTGCGTCCCTTTGTCGGGCCGCATCACCTTCCCTTGAGTGTGCCAAGATTTTTGATAGGAAAGATATCCGCACCGAGGGTCGTGACCTGGTGAAAATCAGTCAGCCCAACAACTATTTCATGTCGGTAACGGCTAAGAATGACAAAAAACTGGAAAAGATAGTGCGCAAAGCCTTTGAACAGGACAAAAAAAGAACTAACCAGATCTATGAAGGATATGACGGCACCAACGGATGGGACTATTCCATTCTCAACATAAACTATAATGGAGCTATTGTCAATATCGGCTTTTACTGGAACGGTAAGGGATATGTAAATCTGTTCATGCAGTCGTCAAGACCTTTCAAATAACAAATAGCCAGCGACAACCAATAATCATTCACAAGTAAACGCTCATTTGGCGTTTACAAAACAACTACGCTCAAAATGAAAATATATCACATCGTCACAATTATGGCAATAGCAATTTGTCAACAGGCAATAGCAGGCAACAAGAACGACTCCGTAGTTTCTCGTCAGCTCGATACCGTAACGGTTGAAGCAAAGTTGCAGACAACGTCGGCCGTTGTATCCGTCTACACTCCCACAAAACGACAGAAAAACTCATCGCAGACCGGCACTGAACTGCTAAGCAGAATGGCGATCCCGCAACTGGGTCTCGTAAAAGAGAACATAGTAACAACAAATGCCGGCAAAGATGTGGCTCTCTTCATCGACTTTGTCCCGGCTTCGGAACAAGACCTCAGCGGAATGCGCATGGAAGACGTAAAGAAAGTTGAATACTACGATTTTCCACAGGACCCAAGGTTTCAGGGTAAAGCCCATGTCATCAACTTCATCATGCAAAAATATGAATACGGAGGATATGTGAAAGCTTTTGCCAACGAGTTCTTCATCGCCAACTCAGGCCAGCTGAACCTCTATTCCAAGTTTCAGTACAAGCGTATGACCTTCGATGTGGCCGCCGGAGGATGGTATTCCTCCAACAATCATCAGAGCATGAAAATGGTTGAGACATATCGCCTGCCGCAGGCCGATGGAACAGTAAAGGTCTTCGAACGCATATCAGAACCACTCTCCGCAAAGTCAAGAAGACATTCCGTATGGCCCACTTTCAAAGCTACCTACAACTCCGACAAAGTCACAATGGTAAATATCATCGGTTCAAGTTTCTTCTCAGCTCCCCGACAAAACTCCGCAGGAAAAGTGCTGTACATTCCCAATGACTTTGCCGACACTGAATATCATGAAAGACTTAACTCCAAAACAAATTCAATGACTTATTCCGGCTACTGGAACTTCATTCTCCCTCACGGAAACAGCATCAGCGTCAACCCCTATTATTCATACTCCCATACTAATCGCAACTCCACTTATGCCGAAACAGACGACAACTCGTTTTACAACGGCGCCGTAGACAACTCCCAACGGTTTACTGCCTCCCTGCGCTATGTGCACGACTTCGGCAAATGGGGAAATGTAACCGCTATTCTGAACGGTTTCTACCAATCCAACAAGACTTGGTATTCCGGCACGGCGGATACCTTTGCCCGATTCACTGACTTACGTCTCGGACCAGGCGCATTATATAATTTCAAGAACGACAAATTCAATGTCCTTGTCGGAGGCGGATGCAATTATGACCGGTCGCGCCGTGAAGGGACAACAGAGCATTTCTCACAGCCTTGGGTGGACTTCTCGATTCAATACTCATTCAATAGCAAGAACTCCGTCAGTGCCGATTTCCACCATTCCACATGGCCTCTGTCAGCTTCCTTAAGCAATCCGACGTTAATTCAGTCAAACCCTTTATTCAGTTACAAAGGGAACTCGGAGCTGAAACCGGACAAGAGCTATGACATGAGCGTGAATTATGTCTTTATGCCTGACAACAGATTCAGCTTCTCCGCTTATGGAACAGGCATGATAATCTCCAACCGCTATGCTTACGTCTTTCAGCCTTCGGAAAACGGTATACTGCGTACGGTTCAGCAGAAAGGCATGGGCAACTATTCTTCTTGGGCCTATGGAATCTCAGCTTCGGCACGACTGCTAAACAACAGCCTCATAATAAACGGAAACATCTCACACAGAATAATACATAACGGGAAGCCGTTCAACCAGACACGACAAAGAGTGCAATGGTATCTGCAGGCATCCTACTATACCGGCGGTTGGAATTTCGGAATGCAGTATCGTCCTCAACAGGAATATTGCGACGGCTACGTCTCCGGCGAATGGATAAAAGAGAGAAGCTCTTTTTCCGCAGTCATAGGCTGGGGATGTTCCTCATGGAGTGTGCAAGGGCGTATCACAAATCCTTTCCGATGGAACTGGAAGGATTCACGACTAACGTATAGCAGCACTTACTACGATGTCGTGAAGACCAACTATGGCATAGACTCCCATTGTTATGTCCAGGTCTCGGCGACTTACACCTTTGGTTATGGCAAGAAAATAAATCGAGGCAACGAAGCCACGCAACAACAAGGAACTGCCTCCGGCATCCTGACGCAATAACCCACCCCATAAATTCCTTAATCACCTTAAATCCCTTATTTCCCTTAAACTCCTTAAATCCCTTAAACTCCTTAAAAAATTATTGGCAAATACTCGGTCCTTAAACCGAATATTTGCCAATAATAGTAAGTATCTTCAGCGTTTATCGCCGAAGCGGTAGCTCAAAAGCTGCTATTTCACAAGTACTTTCAGCGACTTGCCGCCTGCCTTGACCACATATACGCCGGGAGTGTTCACACGCACTTCAATGTGCGGCATGGCACAGCGCACTACTGTCTGGCGACCGTCAACGGAAGCAACCATGGCTGTGCCGGAGGGGAGGCCGTCAATCATGATTACACGGTTCTGAACCGTTACAGCCACATCGCCGTTGCCTGCACCGAGAGTGTTCACTCCTTGGTGTCTTTCCAGTGTCCAGGTATTGCTGGCGCCGGACTCCTTGTTTCCGAACATGGTGGTGACGGTGTAGATGTTGTTGATGTTACGGTCGGGAGTGGCATCGGTATAGGTCGTTCCGGTAATTGCCGTATTGTTGATCTTGATGCCGTTGCGATAAATATTATATCCTGCGGGAGACATTCCGGCCCAACGGTTGGAAGCTACGTTGTATACGAAGTCATCTATCAGAGTGTTGGAACCGTTGCTGGAATGAGCACGGATAGCTACTCGCTTCGTGCCGTAAGGAACCTCGAAAGTAAGGTGTCCCCAAGCTGTGGGTAATGCTATGGAATCGGAATAGAGTTCATAGTCCTCAGGGTTGACAGAGTTGGTCTTGCAGATATAGATGTCCATGTAGTCGGTACCTGCCGAGCCTTTGTTGTTACGTGCCCACAAAGAAAGGTCGGTAGGCAGTCCGGTAAGAACAGGAGTAATCAACCAGTCATCTTTCGCACCGTCCACGCCCATCGACATGAAGCAACGTGCAGAGTTGCCATGACCCTTCCATGCGGTGGAAGTAATGCCGGTTTCTTTCTAGCTCCATACGATAAAGCCAAATGCCCTATCGGAGTTGGGGAAAGTATAGGTCTTATTGCTCACCACTACCGGAAGAGGTTTCTTACCGTCGCGGTCAATGCTTACCCATCCGCCCATATTGTCGCCTTCAACTGCAGAGTTGGAATTGCCGATGCTGAATGCTGTGAAGTTATCCACAGTTTCCGTGGTATCGGAAGCACTGAGGTTGACGTCGGGAGCAGTCCAGGTGAGTTGTGCGCCCTTTGAAGAGGTCTCGGTACCGGTGAGGTTGAACAGACGAGGCAGATCAGGAATGGTAAGTTCGGCCTTGATGCCGTTGCACACATTATTATCTTGATATTCATCACCTTCATACTGCGTGTTCACCTTATATGTGTTGATACGCGGAAGACCGTTGGTAGCAGTCTCGGTGAAGGAATAGGCATGATTCTCGCCGGCCTTGAGTGCTATGCCGGGCTGCGAGGCTATCACCTCTCCGTTACGCAGAAGCTGCACTGTATAGTCGGCTGCATTCTTATCGCCGATATTGGTTACAATCACCTTGCCGGGATAAGTGCCGCCGGCCGTCATTTCCTTACTGATAAGCAGACCGCCGGTATAAAGGTCGTTGGCCTTATGTTCGTTCAGTTCTATATGGTCCACAAGCTGGAGGGTGGAGTTCACTATAGTGTGCAGATAGCCAATCTGGATGGCCTTGCCCTTGTAGGGAGTCATATCTACAGTCTTGCGTATCCAGCCTTTCGGTCCGTCTGTATAGTGGTCGAAAGTTGCTATCGGTCTCCAGTCAGCACCGTCGCCCGTCTCATTGACAAGAACCTGAGTAGTATTGCCGTTTGTGCCATAGCAATAGAGCCACATCGACAGTTCGGGATGCTCCCCTGTGACATTTATCTTGAGCGACCATTTCTGACCCCTGTAGCC
The DNA here is from genome assembly GCA_905212215.1 of uncultured Porphyromonadaceae bacterium. Taxonomy (GTDB): domain Bacteria; phylum Bacteroidota; class Bacteroidia; order Bacteroidales; family Muribaculaceae; genus Lepagella. Next base: position 2,848 of record CAJMDR010000050.1, on the reverse strand, counting down.
CGGAGTATCGCTTCGGAAGCCTGAATAACCGTTGTCACCGTTCTCGGAATATACTTTTTCGCCGTCACTGTCGGATGCCTGGCCGTCTACCAGAATAGCCATAGTGACATTGCCGGATGTCAGCTGATTCCAGGCCTGAAGTGCCTTGCCGTTGCTGAAAGGCTCTATGAACGGCATGTCAAGTGCTTTGCCTACCGATATGTTCGGCGTGGAGACCTTCTTGGTAGATATTCCGGCCACACTCTTGGTGACTACGCGGAAGTAATGGAATGCTGCGGGATCAGTCGGTTCCTTCACCTTGATGGTGACGGTAGTGTCGGCAACATCGTCTGCGAGCACTGTGTTCTTCGAATCCTGAATCTGATATTTTGCCAGACCGGGATTGAAGGGGTAGTTATTGGAATCGATTACAGGAGCTGACCATGTAAGAACTACAGTTCCCGGAACCTCGCCTTCTCTTGCGTGAAGATTGGTAACGACTCCAGGAATTGCGTTGCCCAAATAGATTTTATACAGCGTCTCCTCGCCTCTGCCGTTGCTGCTGGAGGCTATCAGACGATAGTTCACCACTGCAGCCTTGTCGGCACTGTCAGAAATGGAGCCTTTCTGTCCCGGGGCAATCCCTGTGACTTTCTGTATCAGGCTGTCGCCGCGATACACTTCTACATCCACATTACCTGTCAGGGCTTTGCCGGAGAAGTCCTTGGTGGGAGCTTTGAAGCTGAGAGTGCCGGCGGCCTTCTTGTTCACGTCAGGCATGAAGCTGATGTCGGTAACCTTTGAGGGCGCATTCTCTGAGAGACCTTCGCTTACCTCCATGCCATAGAAATACATGTGGTATGCGGCAGGGTCTGAAATGCCGTGAACGCCGATATGGTATTCACCTGTGCTCTGCGGACGGAAATAGCAAATCTGATGCATCATCTCGCCGTTGTTCTTGTCGCGGCGCGGAACACCGATGATTTCAAACGGATTACTTACTACCTCGGTCATGGCGGCGGGATTCTGGCTCTTGCCCGCTTTAACTTCAAGGCGTTCCTTGGACTTGGAGCTGGCGTCGAAGCCGCTGACCATCAGTTCCACCTTGTAGACCTTACCCTTCTCCATCGGCATGGAAGGAGAGATAACCCAGTCGTTCATGTGATAGCGGGTATATGAAATGATATAGCCGAAAGTCTTGTTCCAGTACCATGTCTTGTTGTCGGGGTTGATGGGATCCTTGCAGTTGAACACGCGCCATGCGCTGGACTCTTTCTGGTCCTTGAACATGGTGGAATACGGCAGGGAGTTTATTTTGCCTAACACAACTGTGTCGGATTTCAACGGATGCATCTTCACACCGCCGCCGTTAGCGGTGACGGTATAGTGATAACCTGCCATATTGTTGTATTCGGGTACCGCTTCCTCGAAAGTGTTGCCTTTGTGCCCTGTGGCCACCTTCACTGCATCCGGATACCGGACTATGTCATAGCTAAGGTCAGAAGAGGCTATGTCACCGTCATGGCTGCCTGTGGTAGGAGTCTGCCACGAGAGGTGTAGCTTGTTGTCCTGCACTTTCAGTGTAGGCTGAGAGGGAATAACAGGAGCGTCAAGGCCGATGAAGCGGTCAAATGCTTTGTAAGGCGATGCTCCCGCAGCGTTGCTCAGGCTGACACGGAGGTTGTAGTAGTCTGCCTTAGCGAACTCATGGCTAACGGATGCTGTACCTCCGGCGCCCACTTTGCCCTTGGAAACGGTATCGGTGTTGATTACCACCGCATAGTCCAATTCACCAGCCAAAGCGGTGCCGTCATAAAGTGTTGTCGGCGCCTTGAAGGTGATGTTGCCTTTCAGGGCTCCAACTGTTGTGGGGTCCCACTTCAGGTCCGTAGGAGCCGCGGGAGCCTTGGCTACTGCCAACGGACGGTTCTCCATATATAGACCCTGCACACGGTCATTCTCATTTGACAAGAAGACGAGAGTGGGGGCGGCAGTACGTTTGTCGAGGATGTAGAGGCCGTTAATGCCTGTGCTTGCGCCGTTGGTCTTGGCGAAATAGTACAGGTTGTGGGTAAGCGGATCCAGGAACATGGAGGTATAGTGCTGCTTGCCCAACTTTGTGTCGCCGATTGTTGTCACCTCACCGTTCTCATAATTGACACGGTAAAGTGTGCCGTTGTCGGCTATGACATACACCATACCGTCAGTATCCATAGTGTATGCACGAACCGACAGACGTTCTGACGCAGCGCCGACCTTTACAATCTTAGGATGTTTGACCCATCCCTGGTTCATATCGGGAAGCGTCATGTAGCCCAGACGGTAGTTTGCCAGCAGCGAGTCAGAGTCGAAGGCCATGAACATACGGTTACGGGTATAGTCGTATGCGCCGTGGCTGAAGTAGTAGCGTTCCGGCACATCCAGCTTGCTCCCGATTTCCTTCCAGTCAGAAGTGCGGAGCAGATGATAGTTGGTCTTCATGCCGAACAAGGCGCCCGACTCTTCGCGAACAATAAAGTATCCCTCCGGAGAATAGGCATAGCCATCGAAGGTTGACGAGAAGACATCGTTGATGAACACCTTGTCTCGGGTGTAGCCGTTGGCATTCACCGTCCAGCGATATATGCCGATGGGGTCGTGGGTGCCGACCCAGCCGTCGGAGAACAGCACTACTCCATAGAACTGCAATGGAGCGTCCTGTTGGCGCATGATAAGTTTTCTGGAGGGACGCTGTCCCTGTGGTCCGGGGGCCTCAACCTGTTGCTTCAGCAGTTCGGCTTTGCCTAAGAACGGATGTTCCGTCTCAGCCTCCGGTCGTATATCTTAAAGGTCTGTCGGCTGAAATTGCCAATGAATCTATGGACGGACT
>CAJMDR010000049.1 GCA_905212215.1 uncultured Porphyromonadaceae bacterium | reverse complement strand
CTCAGCTGAGCCTCCTTCAGCTCCAGACCCACATCGGAGGAGATGACAGTGCCGCCGGTGAGGATGGCGATGTCTTCGAGCATGGCTTTACGACGGTCGCCGAAGCCTGGAGCCTTGACTGCGCAAATCTTCAGTGAGCCACGCAAACGGTTAACTACCAAAGTGGCGAGAGCCTCGTTGTCTACATCTTCAGCGATGATAAGCAGCGGTTTGCCACTCTGTGCGGCAGCTTCCAGAATGGGAAGCATATCCTTGAGGTTGGAAATCTTCTTATCGTAGAGAAGGATATAGGGAGAATCCATGGCGCATTCCATCTTCTCTGCGTCGGTGACGAAATAAGGCGAAATGTAGCCACGGTCGAACTGCATGCCTTCCACGATGTCAACGCTTGTCTCGGTGCCTTTTGCTTCCTCAACTGTGATGACACCTTCTTTCTTTACCTTCTCCATAGCTTCTGCGATGAGACGGCCTATCTCCTCGTCGTTGTTGGCGGAAACGCGGGCAACGTTCTCAATCTTCTTAAGGTCGTCGCCTACTTCCTGAGCCTGAGCCTTGATGCATTCCACAACCTTGCTTACAGCCTTGTCGATACCGCGTTTCAGATCCATTGGGTTTGCTCCGGCGGTAACGTTCTTCAGACCTACATTGATGATAGCCTGAGCCAGCACAGTAGCGGTAGTTGTGCCGTCACCGGCCTGGTCGCCGGTCTTGGAAGCCACTTCCTTCACGAGCTGAGCGCCCATGTTCTGGTAGGGGTCTTCAAGCTCTATTTCGCGGGCTACCGTAACACCGTCTTTGGTGATGTGGGGAGCACCGAATTTCTTCTCGATGATGACATTGCGGCCTTTGGGACCAAGGGTTACTTTCACTGCATCGGCGAGAGCGTCGACGCCATTCTTGAGCTCTTCGCGAGCTTTAGTATTGAATTTTATCTCTTTAGCCATGATTGTTTCTGTTTTTTAGCCTATTACAGCCAGAACATCGTTCTGGCGCATGATAAGATATTTCTCACCGTCCAGTTCCAGTTCGGTACCGGCATATTTGCCGTACAGAACCTGATCTCCTTCTTTCAGCACCATTTCTTCATCTTTGGTGCCGTTGCCTACGGCCTTGACAGTGCCGCGAAGCGGTTTTTCTTTCGCGGTGTCGGGAATGATGATACCACCGAGCGTTACTTCTTCGGCAGCGGTCGGGAGAATGAGTACTCTATCAGCCAGAGGTTTGATATTCATGATTGATATGTGTGTTTTATGGTTATTTTTCAGGTTTTATTTCTGTAATGTTATCAGCAATATTCGTGCCAAAGGCATTTTCGTTGTGAAAACAATTGTCGAGCTGTTTTAGTTGCGTTTCTATTTGAAAATATTGTTTTCAATTGATAAAGAGTATGAAAAATTTGCTTACATTCAGTTTATTTATTAACTTTGCAAGGTGAGAAAGTTACCTAATATCATTATTGTTCTGCTGATGGCGTTGAGTGTCAATGTTGTCAGTTTTTCTGCCACTCCCAAAGAAAGAGTCGGAATATGGGTCGAATCAGCCTCAGAAACATATTTTCCGGATGATTGCAAGACTGCTATCAGGGCAGGGAATCTTGTCCTGCTCGGTGTACCGACGGATTCGTTACAGTCGTACTGTTCCAAAAGCGAGTTCAATTATCTCGGCCGCCCCAAAAAGGCATATGTCACACTCAATACTTCGCGCCCATATATAGGCGTCGACAAGATCCTTCCCGGCGAGAATCATGTGCCCGATATCATTCCCTATACCGGCAAAGGTGTGGTCATAGGCATAATAGATAGTGGAATAGATCCTCGACATATAACCTTTAATGACAGTGAGGGTAATTCCCGCGTAAAGGCTTATGTCTTTACTGAAAGTAGCGAAGAAAGGAAAGACGGCATGTTGCATGCCGATTGGTACCGCACTCCGGAAGAAATAGCGGCATCTCCTGTAGACCCTTCTGAAGGAGGACATGGTACTCACACCGCGTCTACAGCCGCAGGAAGCTGGAAAGGGAATCCTTACATGGGTATCGCTCCCGATGCAGAGCTGGTATTGGTAGGTACCGGAGCCGTAATTTATGACGATGAAATAATCTACGGCATGAAGGCGGTTTCCGAGTATGGGCTGAACGTAGGCAAACCAACCGTTATGAGCCTTAGCCTTGGTTCTGACAATGGTCCTCGCGACGGTACTTCGCCGGTTGGTCTTCTATCTCGTACCATTGCCGAGGCAGGACAGACTATCTTCTTCTCAGCAGGTAACGACGGACAGAGGACATCTTCCATACAACGCAATTTCAGCGTAGACACAACAACGGTAAGAAGCATGTTCCAGAAGTATCACACAGGAAAGAACCATATAATAGGTCTTGAGGCTTGGAGTCGTGATACTCTTGGTGCTGAAATTCAGATAATGGTTACTCACCGCGATAAGGTTAAATATGTCGGTCCCTGGTTCTCTCCGGCTCAGGTTGCAGCGGAAGGAGGGAAAATCACTCTTGTTTCCACCAATGCCACATGCAAGGAAGCCATGCCTCAACTACATGACTGCCTGGCAGGCAATCTGACTCTGGAAATGGGTGTCTATGGCCCGGACAAGAGGTTCTACATTGACCTCGAAGGTTCAGTGGACGAATATATGCCCGGTGATATACCCATGCTTGCCTTCGCTATCCGTTCGCCACAGGGTGCCGACATGAGGATATATGCCAACGCATCCCGCAACACGCTGGTAAGCTGGGAGGCTCCCGGTTTCATGTATGGAACTGCTGCTGAAAACATTAGCGATTTTGCCGCTTCTCCTCATGTGATTGGTGTCGGCATGATAAATGGCCGTGAATCAGTTCGCACAATGGGTGGAGAGCTGGTAACATTGGCTTCCATGAAATTCGGCGGCATCAATGAGCCGAACCGTTTCAGCAGCTATGGTACTACTCTCGACGGCAAGACACTGCCCCAGATTTTAGCTCCCGGCTCGCTTGTGGTAGCGGCTCTTTACCCGGAAGCTCCCGGAATGGAACGTAATTATGTATGCGACACAGTCATTGATGGTAAACGTTATGTATGGGGACATGATTCCGGAACGTCCATGTCATCGCCCACGGCAGCGGGTGTGGCTGCATTATGGCTGGAGGCGGTACCTTCCTTGACCCGCAACGACATTGAAGAAATATTGGAAAAGACTTCAAACCGTAATGTAAGTGAAAGGTTCCCGCAGAACAGTGCTTACGGCTGCATAGATGCTTATGCCGGGCTTAAATATGCCATAGAGCGTTTCAGTGTGAAAGGTGTACAGACGGATTCTTCGCCTCGCCTTTCTATCCGGTTCCTTGACAATTCATATTCCGCCGGCAGCCGCATAGAATGTGTGGTGCCAGGCTGTTTGCAACAGGGCAGGGTAGAGTTTTATAACGCCGACGGACGGCTTATTCAGGCTCAGCAGGCTTCCGGAACGAGTTTCGAGACTACTTTACCGCAATGGCCGGGAATATATATCCTTAGGGTAACAGGCACAGGATTTTCTGCATCGCAGAAACTGGTTGTCAAATGATTTCTGCGACCTATGGGAATTTTTTGCTAATTTTGCACTTAATACTCGGATAATTTTTCTCTAATCAATAAATATGGGTAGTCTTAAAGAATTTGCCAATAAATTGCAGAGCAACACTTACCTGCGGGCTCAGGTTGTGTTGGCTCTTGACATTTTCATATCCTTACTTGGCAGTCTGGGCGTCTTTTCAGTCCTCTTCATCATCATGCCTCAGCTTGCGCTGGACACGGAAACGGTACTTACCTGGATTATAGGCTCGGCAGTAGCTTCCGCCTTCTCATTCGTATTTTTCAGGGTTTACCGCGCAATCATACGCTATTCCACCCTGCGCGAGACAGGCCGCATATGTATGGCAGTGGCAGGAAAGGAATTCCTTCTGTAGATAGCCATGCTGGCTTTCTCCTCACTCAAAATCGGCAACGGTCTGCTCTATGGTCTCATCATCATAGACTTCCTGTTCACCGTCTTCCTGCTCGTTCTGGTGCGGCTGGCAATGATTGTGGTCTACGACATCATCCGCAAGAAGCGGGTGCGCAACAACCACATCAAACGCATCCTCGTCTATGGCGTCAACAACAAATCTGCGTCCGTGGTGCCGCGCTTGCGTTCTTCACATCATTATGAAGTGGCAGGCTTCATCACCTATGGCCGCGAGCTGAAAGGCCACCAGCTTTATGGGCTGAAGGTGTATTACTTTGAGAACGCCAGAGACCTCAGCGCCCTCACTTTGGCGCATGAGATTGACGGGATCCTATTCTCGCAGGTCGCAGACGCCAGGTCCGAGCAGGACAGGCTCATCACATATTGCCACGACATAGATGTGCGCACATACATCACCCCGGGCATCGACGAGATTTCAGAAAATCAGAAGCTAAGCAACTATATACGCAAAATCCGCATCGAAGATCTGCTGGGACGGCCGGAAATAAAAATCTCCATGAACGAGATAGTAGCCAATTTCCGCGACAAAGTAGTGCTCGTCACGGGCGCAGCAGGATCCATCGGCTCTGAATTATGCCGTCAGCTCGCCACTTTCGGCGTGCGTCAGCTCATACTATTCGACAATGCCGAGACACCGCTTCACAACATACGACTGGAGTTGGAAGACAAGTATCCGTCGCTCAACTTCGTCCCGGTAATTGGCGATGTGCGTCTGCCGCGACGCCTTGATTTCGTTTTCCGCAAATATCATCCGCAGGTAGTATTCCACGCCGCAGCATACAAGCATGTGCCGTTGATGGAAGAAAATCCATGCGAGGCGGTGCTGACCAATGTAGTAGGCTCACGCAATGTTGCCGACAAATGCATCGAATATGATGTTGACAAGATGGTCATGATTTCCACCGACAAGGCAGTCAATCCTACCAACGTAATGGGTTGCACCAAACGCCTTGCCGAGATATATGTGCAGAGCCTCGGCCTCGCCATAGAAAGCGGACGCATGAAGGGCAAGACCACTTTCGTCACCACCCGTTTCGGCAATGTCCTCGGCTCAAACGGCTCCGTAATACCACGTTTCCGCGAGCAGATAGAGAACGGCGGACCGCTCACCGTCACCCACCCCGAAATACGCCGCTTCTTCATGACTATTCCCGAGGCATGCCGCCTGGTTATGGAAGCTGCAACGTTCTCCACCGGCACTCAGATCTTCGTCTTCGACATGGGCGAATCTGTAAAAATAGCCACCCTTGCCGAACGCATGGTGAAACTGGCTGGACTCGAATTAGGCCGCGACATACAGATAGAGTATACCGGCCTGCGTCCGGGAGAAAAACTCTATGAAGAAGTATTGGCAACCAAGGAGAACACCATCCCCACAGAACATCAGCGCATCTTCGTGGCTAAGGTGAGAGAATATGACTACTCCGAAGCCAGAAACGTCAACGAGCAACTGGAGAATCTTGCAGAAGATGTGATGATTCCCGACATGATATGTCTCATGAAGGAAACAGTTCCCGAGTTCATATCACGTCACTCCGTATTCGAGAAATACGACAAAAAAACTGACTGACGCAATAAACAAATAGTAGTTTCTTGAAGGAGACAGACGAAGTGATTCGGTTGTCTCCAAATTTTATTTGTACATTGTGGTCACCCCAGCACTTTCAGTCCTATAATTGACAATATAAGGGTGGTGATGAAGAAAATTCTCCAGAAAGAAGCCGGCTCGTGAAAGAATATTATGCCGACAATTACGGCACCCACTGCCCCTATGCCGGTCCAGACCGGATAGACAGTCCCGATAGGTAGTTTTTCAGCTGCCTTTGCCATCAGGAACATACTCAGGCCCAACGCTACAAGAAATCCAGCCCACCAGTACACTAATTCATGCCCCGTTGCAGATTTCGTCTTGCCGAGACAGAAAGTAAACCCCACCTCCATCAACCCTGCCAGAATCAATATTATCCAGCTCATAATCACAAAAAAGCCTGTTCGAGGGCTGCAGGAATTCCCGGCGACTCCTTCCAAGGCGCCGCAAAATTACTCATTATCCGTTGGGTTTCCAAAAGCACAGACCTACAAGTTCAAAATCTATTAGTTTGATAAATTATTCTTCTATTGCAGATACCAAATCATTTATTTTACTGGATCTATGATTTACCAATTATTTTAGTAATTTTGCATTTACAAAGTATCCTCCTATGGAAGAATCCGGAAATAAAAGAAGTTTGGAGCCTATTGGCAATGATAGTCATGCGTTGTTGCCCATTGAAAATCTTATCCATGTGGTTCGCGGTCAACAAGTAATGATTGACAGCGACTTGGCTCGCCTATATGGCGTTGAAACGAAACGATTGAAAGAACAAGTCAGGCGCAATATAAATAGATTTCCTGAAGACTTTATGTTCGAACTTACCAAGGAAGAATGTTTAAGGTCGCAAATTGCGACCTTAAACGCAGGTCGAGGGAAACATCTTAAATATTTGCCCTTTGCTTTTACAGAACAAGGAGTGGCCATGTTAAGTAGTGTTTGAAAATCAGACACTGCCATAGAGGTGAATATCCGCATTATGAGGGCTTTTACTGCCATGAGAAGATTTCTTATGCACAATGCCCATGTGTTCCAACGTCTTGAAGCTGTTGAACATCACCAGCTACTCATGCAAAAGCATCAATCTGATACTGACAAGAGGATTGATGAGATATTGACGCGCCTTGACAATAAAGATACAGAGACGATAGAGGGATTTTTCTTTGAAGGACAGATATTCGACGCCTATGCGCTTATATCCGATTTAATAAGGAAAGCCACAGATAGAATCATCCTCATAGACAATTATGTGGATGACAGGGTATTGAAAGTCCTTACCAAGCGCGGGGAAGGAGTACATGCGACGATTTATACCGACCCGCACCATTCACAGATCAACAATGATTTACGCCGTCACAATGCACAGTATCCACGGATAGAAGTGAAGCACTGTTCAAACGTACATGACCGGTTTCTGATAATTGACGACACCTTATATTTCATAGGCGGCTCAATCAAAGACTTGGGTAAGAAGATTGTGGCCTTCAGCCGGATGCACCAGAACCCCGACAGCATACTGCGCATGTTACACTAACCCCTACAATCAGGGAAGTGAATCGACTAATCATTGCAAATTACTCATATACAAAGTAAATCCGCCGTAAGTAGATTACTTACAGCGGATTTAACTTTTGGCGGAGAGGACGAGATTCGAACTCGTGGTAGGATAATCTCCTACGTCAGTTTAGCAAACTGGTGGTTTCAGCCACTCACCCACCTCTCCTTTTAGGATTGGTTACCAAACTTTTAGGTCTGTCGCCAAAATATTTGGTCATCGCAAAAGCTCTCTTTCGCTTTTCCGCTGCAAAGTTAGGCATTATTTCTCTCCTGTGCAAATGTTTTTACATTTTTTATCCATAATTTTTCTCTCCTCCTTTTTTATGTATTCCTATCTTGCTATATATCAGCAGCTTATCAAGATAGCCTCTTCCTCGTAAATTTCAATAAATCCGTATGGAAACTGCCAGCCTTATTGTCTGGCAGCCCTTTCGCAGCTGATACCATCCTGAAAATGAACCGGCCTCATGGTGCCGTTGAGGCTGCCATGAGGCCGGGCGGTCAGTGTCAGCCGGGGATTATCCCGGCATCGGGTCTATCGCTTTTGAAAGCTTCTCTCTGCTTACTGAACGAGATTACCGTTTTCTAAAGCTTTTGTCTCTGTGTCAGCGGGTTACCGCTGTCCTATCATTATGCGTTCAGTGCGACGTGTGCCGTTGTTGTAGATGGTAACGCGTACGTTCACGCCGGGCATAGGCTCGCTCAGGCGGATGCCCTGCAGGTTGTAGTACTGCACTTCGCGAATGTCGCCGTTATCGCCGTCAACACCATTTACACCGGTAGTGGTGGTGAGCTGAATCATGATGTTGTGACGGTGGTTGCCTACAGTCACGGTTACCGGAGTGCGGTTCACGAGGTCTGCGGCGGTCCAGATAGCGGTGCCATGCTGCGAGAAGGTCATGTTGGGAGCACTCCAGGTAGCTCCGGCGGGAACGGTAACCTTGAACGAATCCTTAACCCTGTCGGCATTGTCCCCGGTATTGAGAATAACTGCTGCGGAAGCCATCAGGACGAAGTCTTTGGTTGCCAGTACAGAGGGCATTGGATAGCCGTTCTCATAGGTTGTGAAGGCAGCGCCTAACGGAGCCTTGAAAAGCTGGGTGGTGGGAAGGCCTTTGACGGCTTCATTGGAAGCGTCGGCATAGGTTTCCTTGAGGCTCATACCGGCCATCTGGCTGTCGTAGTAACTGTTCTCTATCTTGGTGAAAGTAACGGCGGTGGTATTGTCGCCCATTACGGCGCCGCAAGTCTTGGCATTGTTGTCGACGGTGCATTCAACGCGGCCTGAGGTATAGCTGTTCAGAACCTGGGTGCCTAACTGAGTCGCGCTTCTGCCTTTGCAGGGAAGACCTACTATGCCACCCACGCTCTTGCGACCCTTGACGTCGCCGCGGTTCACGGAGTTCTCAACCTTTACCCAACCATAGCCGAGCAGACCACCTACCTTGAAAGAAGTGGCATCGGTGGTGCCGGTTGATTCCACGTTGCCCACATTGATACAGTTGCGAATAGCGCAGCCATAGTCGGTAATGGTGCTTGTGTTGCTCTCGCCGATTATGCCGCCTACACTATAGGACTTGGCGGTTACATTGGCGTGGTTGTAGCAGTTCTCCACAACACCTGTGCTTCGGCCTGCGATACCGCCGGCCTGGGTAGTAAAGGAGCTTACCTCGTCGCCATAGTTGTAAGCGTTGCGAACCACTACATAGCTCCCCACGGAGCCTACTATACCGCCGGCATAGTTGGTTTTGAGAGTCTTGACATTACCATAGTTCTCGGCTGAGTCAAGAGTGGCGGGAGTATCCTTGCTTGTACCGTTGGAGCTGCCGAGGATACCCCCCGCGTATGCGTTGGCTGTTACGTTGGCACGGTTCTCGACATTCCTGATTGTCCAGGTAGCATTGTTGGTGCTGGAATAACCGAGAATACCGCCTGCATAGCTTGCGCCGGAAGTAACCTCGCCTTCGTTGTAGCAGTTGCGGAAGTTACCGGAGCCCTGCATGTAACCGGTTATACCGCCGGCTGCATTGCCTGTGCCCTTGATTTTGCCGTAGTTCTTGCAGTCAGATATTGTGGTGGTGTCGGTGATGCACCAGAAGTATCCGAGGATACCGCCGGGGTTGGTCGACGAAGAAGTGATGTCGGCATGGTTTTCGCAACGGGCCACGGAGCCTTTGCCGGTACCTACTATGCCGCCGCAAGAGCCTTTAGCGGTGATGACGCCATAGTTCACACAGTCTTCAACACGGCAGTTGGGATTGAACTGCTGCCCCACGATACCGCCTGCGCCGTTGTTGTTCTGCGAGGTGATGGCGCCGTAGTTGACGCAATTGTGCACATAGCCGTTCTCGTCTGTCTCGCCCACGATACCGCCTGCATACTGCATCTTAGTGGTGGAAACGGTAGCGCGGTTGGTTACGTTGTATATCTCGCCTTCGAAGTGGC
>CAJMDR010000048.1 GCA_905212215.1 uncultured Porphyromonadaceae bacterium | reverse complement strand
CAGTGTGTATGATATTCAATATTTTTACAGTTGTATCATTTGCAGTAGAGTCATTGGCAAGCTGATAAGGATTAGACATGCTGTCTTGTATATTAGTTTCTTGGAATGTATCCCTATGTAATTGTCGATTTTGTCTCTTTTTTAGAATTGTTTCTTTATGCTCTATTTGTTTTGATTCTGTTATATAACTCTTAGTTGTATGTTCAACACTTTGGTTTACATCATTATTGCTTTGGAATGTCGTTTTATCAGTCAATATTTCCGTTTTTTGGATTTCATTGTGCCTTAAGAAGACATGCTGGATTAACATTATTACGAGAATAGATAAAGCTCCAATCTTAATACGGCGAGCTGTAATCATACTGCGCAGCATTGCTTTAGCATGAGACAGTTGCGACGATGAAGAATGAGGTGCAATATGAAGCAAAGTGCCTATCTCTTTATGTGACATACCTTTGATTGCCGACATACGAAACACCCTGCCATATCCATCCGGAAGCTGATTTATAAGGTTGTCAAGCTCGTCCCATGTAAATTCTGATGGAGCAACTTCATCCTCAGAATCATCGATTATTTCTATTTCAGATGTAGATAAGGTTTGATGGTTGGATTCATATTTTAAGTATTGCAGTGCAAGGTTCTTCATTATGGTAGTCAGCCAAGCCTTTATCACGGATGGCTTTTTCAAACTTCCGATTGCTGAGAACGCAAGTAGAAATCCGTCATGGAGTATGTCCCAAATCACATCTTCTTCATGAACATAATATGATATAACCTCACGCATAGGTGTGAGGTATGTCTGATAGAGAATCCCGAAGGCCTCTCTGTCGCCGTCTTGGCATTTCTTTACGAGGCGTTCTGTGTCCATTGAAACAAAACTACTGTAATAGATATGTCTTGCTCCAAAAGACTGCATCGTTTGGTCAGAAAATTAAAAGCTAAAACCGGAATGCCTTGGTGTGGCACTCCGGTTTTAATATTATAAGAGGTTAGGGAATCAGAATTTGAAGCCCATGGAGAGAACTATCTGATGGTTTGCGTTATGTACGTCTACCGACGGACCCATGGTGGGGAAGTCTGTATCTACAGGGTAAGGATACCATTTGCCTTTGCGGTTCTTGTAAACATAGGCAAGATCGGTGTAGAAACCTTTTGAGTGGAATCCTACGCCACCTGTAATGTAATATGTGACGTCATCTAGTGAGTAGTCCATACGTGCACCGTCGGTGTAAACGGGAGTCTTGCCGTCGCGCACGCCGTGAGTAGTCGGTGCCGAGCTGAGGGAGTAGCCTGCGCGGAGAGAAATATTACGGGTAAGGCGTGCTTCGGCTCCTAATCGTACCGTGTTTACGGTGCGGTAATATGACTTGATATCGGAGTTGGTGTATCCGTAAGTGTCGCCATCAGGGCTCAGCCAATAGTCGTCTTCATATTTGTCGCTGAAGTGCATGCCGCAGTAATTTGCCCATTCGTAGTCGGCGGAGATGATGAAGCGGTTGGCAAGCACAGTGGCTACAGAAGCTATCAGACGCCAGGGAGTGCGGAACTTGAAGTCGTAGACGGCGTCATAACCATTGTTGGTGAACTGGTTGATAGGGGAGCGGTGGTTGCCGTAATTAGCTTCCACATAGCCGATATATGATTGTTCCAGATCATACCAGGTAGGAGTATGGAAAGCGAAGCCTAAACGGAGTTCCTGTATCGGTTTCACAATAAAGCCGAGCTTGTAGTTGAAGCCGGTACCTGTGACCTTGTAGCCGTTGTAGAGATTGAAGGAGGAAGTGGTCTGTTCTATTACTTCCTGCGGATTTGCCACATAGGCGTTCTGAAGTTCTTCGCCCCAGATGGAACTGCTGCTGTAGTCGAAGTTGATGATGCCGAAGTCCATGCCCCAGTAGAACACATTACTGATGTTGCCGCCGAGTGCTATGTTATATTCATCAACGCATCCCTTCTCTACTACGCGGAAATGACCTGAGCCGGTGGTTCCATTGCCGAACTGACCGTCCCAATGCACTTTGCCGTCCTGTTCGCGCGGAGTGATGAAGCGGGAGTCATAGCCGAGAATGGTGGCCCAGGGAGCCTGGAACTTGCCGTCGTTGGGGTTATACGGGTCGAAGGTATTGGTGGTAGTAACATCGCCAACAGTAACTTCCTGTCCGTTTGCCAATGCTGCTATATAGTTGGTAATGGAGTTGTCGAGACTCGGAACGGCGCCACGGAACCTGCGGTTGAACGATGAACTTTTATTGTATGTGAAGCCCATGTTGAAATTACGCAAGGCACCGCTGTTGCGGATAGTGAAGACAACTCCAGCATTATTGAGATAGAACGGAGTCTTGTCCCAGGTAGTGGAGAAATGCTGGCTTGTGGCTTTAGATTGCTGTGCGTCGAGGTCTACGGTAACGCCAATCTCATTGTTTCTGTACACGCCTATTCCGGCGGGATTCTGGCTGAGGGATGACAGATCGCCGCCAAGAGCGCCGAAAGCGCCACCCATGGACATGAAACGTGCCGTACCTTTCAAGTCAGGTTGTGAGAATGAATAGCCGTCCATCGCTCTTTGTGCCATCAGTAATGAAGGCAATGCGAGGACTGACAAACCAAGTAAAAATTTTTTCATAGCCTACAGGTTAATTTATTAGTTGCGATGAAGGGCAATATGCAGAAGGTCAAAGCTTAATAGATTGTTGCTCTCGTTTCTGAATATTGCCCGTTTACCACATCCTGGAATCACTTTGAGTCAATCTGTTTCAGCGATTCCATAAAGTTTACTTTTTCATTAACGGTGTCTGCCGCCACCGCCGCCGGAACGGCTTCCGCCACTGTAACCGCCGCCTGAAGAGCGATGACTGCCTCCTCCGGAGTTATAGCTGGGACGCGAGTAACTCGAATTCGAGTTGTTGTTATGACTCGGTCTCGAATAGTTCGAGTTATTGTTATAGCTCGGTCTCGAAGTGTTATAACTCGGTCTTGAGGTGTTTGTATTCGGCCTTGACGTATTGTAGCTCGGTCTCGAAGTGTTTGTGTTCGGTCTCGAGGTGTTATAGTTAGGACGATTGGCAGGCGAGTAACGGTCATAAGGCCGGGTTGTGGTTGTCGGTCTTGTGGTGGTAGTCGCTGTGCCGGGTGTGCCCCCGTAATTGATCTTATACGGGTTGGTGCTCGGCGTGGTACCGGTACCTGTGGAAGGCCTTGTAGTGGTATTCGGTCTTGTTGTTACCGTTGCCGAAGTATTGGCTCCGGGTCGTACGGTGGTGGTGGGATCAGTCGTTGCAGGACGATGTCCGCCTCCGGCTACCGTCGGACCTGTAAATCCTTCGTAGCGGTTCTGGGAGTTTACCGAGGGCCTTGTAGTAGCTGTCTGTGAACCCTGCACGCCTACTCCGGGACGATGGTATGTGCCCCCACCTCCTGTTGTGCCGCCGTTACCGCCGGGTCGCGAAGGCTTAGAGGGGCGATGTGCCATATTGTTGTTGCCGAATCCGGGGCGGTTTCCACTCCATCCGGGACGGACATAGCCGTTGTTGTGCATATTGGGACGATAGTGGTGTGCTGTCCAGCGGTATGGACGGTCCCATCCCCATCCCCACGATGAAGGATGCCATGTGTAGTAGGGACTCCATCCCCATCCCCAGTTCCATCCTCCCCAGTTCCAGCTGAACCAGGGATCACTGTACCATCCCCATGATGCGGGATACCAGGGATTCCAGCCTCCCCAGGCATACCAGGGTCTGTCCCATACCGAATAGAATGGCCAGTAGCTGCCCCCTCCATAATAATACGGAGTGAAATAGGGCGTAGTACCGGTATAAATAATGTTCACGTTGCCGTACGAACCATTAAGCACATCATTTAGAAGCTGCTGGTTGTTGACAACGATTGTCGGATTATAGTACTGCTGAATCTGCTGTGTGTATTGATAGTCGGGAGCGGAAGCTACTGATGCTCCTATAGTGTCTACGGGAGTAGGATAGTAGGATTCGCCGCGTCTGTTGTATGCGTCAATGTCCACTTTGTGCATGTCGGGCACATAGAAGGAATTGGGTTGGCTCACCCCTTTTGAATTACGGGGCGTAGATACTTTGGCAGGCTCGGAGTAGTAGATGTCATCGTACTCATCTTGTGCGTAGGCCAGTCCTGTTGCGCCAAGCAGGAGGCCGAACAGTAAATACCTCGTTTTCATATTGTTTTACTTTTTTATTTGACTACCGGAATGGGTTTCCGGTTTAATGCGCTAAGTTAAATATTTATTCCGAGGTGGACAAATATTTAACTCTTTTTATATATAACGATTCAAGTATGGTAAACGTTACACCAAACTTTGATTTTTTTAGCGGAGGATGACGATTTTTTTGAAGATATTCAGTTATCCAGAATGATAACTGTGAGCCGGGGAAATATTATCGGGAACTACGCACAAAGATAGGATCTCTAAGCGTAATTCCCGAAAATATGAATAAGTTATCAGAGGATGTTGTTGAGATGTCCTTCGAGGTCTGACAGTTTTACGAGACCTACAGAACGGTCAACTAATTTACCGTCTTTGAAGAAAAGTACGGTGGGTATGTTGCGGATGCCGAACTCTGTGGGGAGGTCGCCGTCTTCATCCACGTTGAATTTGCCTATGGTGGCTTTTCCTTCGTATTTCTGTGCGAGTTCTTCGATTACCGGGCCGAGTTTGATGCAGGGTCCGCACCAGGTTGCCCAGAAATCGATGACTACAGGGTTGCCCGATTTGATTGCTTCACGGGCTGATTCGTCGTTGAAATGCTCAAGCATGATGAGTTGTGTGTTTTTATGTTGTATTACTATTGTTTTATTATTAGAATACCCGATGGACGTAAAAGTTTACTGGGTGAGAACTCTATAGCTTATATTCATATCGTCGAGAGTATGTAACAATGCCTTTGAGAGCAGGCATTTGAGGCGGGAACGCACTGTTACTGTGGTGCCTTTTTCGGAATCGACAAGATTCAGCACAAGAGTTGCCGGCTTCATGTATTCAGGCCTTGAGTTGCCTTTGACTTCGGCGGCTTTTTCTGCTGTCCTGGCTGCTGTCTCTCGGTCCATCATCTTGTTTTCCAATATTCCGAAAAGCTCTGAGCTGGAATCAAGAGGGAGGGTGACGCTTAGCACATTGGCGATGCTGGATGTGAGGCTGTCGACTCGACCTTATCAATCTGGAAATCATAGTTGCCGGGGCGGAATGGCTGTTCCACTACTGTTGACGAGATGCGCACATTTGTGCCGGGAACTCCAAAGGGCATGAAAGTCTGATAATTCCGTCCGAAAAGCCTGATAGTGGTGATTCCGGAGAAATCCTCAAGTGTAAGTACGCCGTATGGTTTGCCTTTCGCCGTAGTCTTGGTATCGAAGGCGGTGATAAGGCCTCCGAAGGTCACTTTCTCGCCATCGGTGCATTTGTCTTTAAGTTCGGAACATGGAGTGTTACATCCGTAGGTGAGTTCCAGATAATAGCGGTCAAGGGGATGTGCCGAG
This sequence comes from uncultured Porphyromonadaceae bacterium, assembly GCA_905212215.1. Taxonomy (GTDB): domain Bacteria; phylum Bacteroidota; class Bacteroidia; order Bacteroidales; family Muribaculaceae; genus Lepagella. The sequence goes on along the minus strand of CAJMDR010000048.1, from coordinate 4,220 downwards.
AGATACATGGTAACCATTTTCTTCTCTTCCTCCAGGAGTCTTAGTTCACTCCATGGTGTGAAGGCTGGGGGAGCCGGCTGTGCTGTCTCTATCGGTTCCACATCAGCAAACAATGAAATCTGAGCATTGTTTTTGTCAGCCTGCATACGTTGTCCGTATTTTACCAGAGTATCGGCAAAGGTGTTGTTGACGTCTTCGGCCATATACACTTCGCGACGCAGACCGAAGCAGTCGAGGGCTCCCGCCATGGCAAGGTTCTCCACCGCAGAACGGTTAACGGCTCCTCCGGCAACTCTTTCCACGAAATCGTAGATGTCCTTGAATTTGCCGTTCCTGGCTCGTTCTTCCAGTATTACAGTCGTGGCGTTGGCACCGAAACCCTTTATGGCACCGAGACCAAAGCGTATCACTCCTTTCTTGTTTACGGAAAAGCGTTCCTGCGAATCGTTGATGTCGGGACCGAGCACTGTTATACCCATGGAACGACATTCATCCATATAATGGCTGAGCTTGGCGGGATTGCCGAAGTTACGGCTGAGTACGCCCGCCATATATTCGGCTGGATAATTGGCTTTCAGATATGCTGTCTGGTATGCAACCCATGAATAGCAAGTTGCATGGCTTTTGTTGAAGGCATATTTGGCAAACTCAGTCCAGTCGCTCCATATTTTTTCAAGAATCTCAGGCTTATGGCCGTTTTGTTGTCCCTGCGCCATGAACTTTACCTTAAGCTTCTCCATTTCGGCAATCTTTTTCTTACCCATTGCCTTACGGAGCTTGTCGCTCTCGCCTCGGGTGAAATTTGCCAACAGACGGCTAAGAAGCATGACTTGTTCCTGATAGACAGTGATGCCGTAGGTCTCGGAAAGATACTTTTCCATGACCGGTATGTCGTACACAATAGGCTCCACGCCATGCTTTCTGGCAATGAACTTAGGTATGTAGGCCATAGGACCCGGGCGGTAGAGGGCATTCATGGCTATGAGGTCCTCGAACTTAGTGGGATGCAACTCTCTTAGCGATGACTGCATTCCGGCTGACTCGAACTGGAAAGTAGCGGTGGTAGCCCCTTTGCAGTACAGTTCGAAGGTCTTCTCGTCGTCGAGGGGTATATGGTTGATATCAAGGTCAATTCCCTGCGTCTGCTTTATGTTTTCCAGGGCTTCCATTATGATGCTTAGGGTCTTCAGCCCGAGGAAGTCCATTTTGATCATACCGGTTTCCTCTATCAGGGAACCTTCATACTGAGTAGTGATTACAGTATCTCCGTCTGTATCCTTTGCCGTAGAAACGGGTACCCAGTCAGTAATCGGATCACGGCCAATGATGACTCCGCAGGCATGAACTCCGGTGTTGCGTATGTTGCCCTCCAGGCGTTCTGCAAAGTCCAGAACCTTGGGCACGAGTGGATTGGGGTTCTTGAGCTCTTGCTTCATTTCGGGAGAATACTTGAGGCAGTTGGCGATGCTTATGGCAGGAGCTTTGCCATTGATTTCAGGCAGTCTGTCAGGAACAAGTTTTGCCAGACGATTGCTTTCAGGCAACGGTAGCTGCATAACTTTGGCAACGTCTTTTATGGCCATCTTTGTGGCCATGGTGTTGTAGGTTATGATATGGGCTACCTTGTCTGCACCATATTTTTCCGTAACATATTTCAACACCTTGTAACGGCCGTCATCATCGAAGTCTACGTCGATATCAGGTAACGAGATACGGTCAGGATTCAGGAAACGTTCGAACAGCAAGTCATATTTCAAGGGATCAATGCTGGTTATGCCGAGACAATAGGCTACCACACTGCCGGCGGCCGAGCCACGACCGGGACCTATGCTGACGCCTAATTCATTCCTGCCATGATTTATGAAGTCCTGCACAATGAGGAAGTAACCTGGGAAACCCATTGTCTTCATTATGTACAGTTCGAACTTGATCCTCTCATTAACTTCGTCGGACAAAGGTGTGGGATAGCGTTGTTCCGCACCTTCCCATGCCAGCTTCGACAGATAATCCGCTTCTAACTTAATACGGTATAGACGGTCATAGCCACCGAGACGTTTTACTTTTTTTTCTGCATCTTCCTGACTTAGAACCACGTTGCCGTTTTCGTCACGGGTGAATTCCTCGAAAAGCTGTCGTTCCGTGATAGTCTTGCGATATTCCGCCTCGGTGCCGAACTCAGCAGGAATATCGAAGACAGGCATTACTGGACCATGGTCTATGGAATAATTCTCAACCTTGTCAAGTATCTCGGCGGTATTTGTTATGGCCTCTGGAATGTCGGCGAAAATCTCGCTCATCTGCTCCGTGGTCTTGAACCATTCCTGTTTTGTGTAATGCATGCGGTCGGGGTCCAGGTAGTTCCTCTGCATGCTCACACATATCAGACAGTCATGCGCGTCGGCATCTTCCTCATCGGTAAAGTGCACATCGTTGGTGGCAACCAGCTTTATGTTGTATTTACGAGCTAATTCAATGAGTACCTTGTTCACTTTCTGTTGCTCTTCGTAGGTCTCCCGGTTGCCTTTTTCCTTTAAAGTCTTGTGTCTTTGCAGTTCAAGATAATAATCATCGCCGAAAACCTCCTTGAACCAACGCACTCTTTCTTCCGCGAGTTTGAGGTTCCCGTTCATTATATGCTGGGGAATCTCACCGCCGAGACATGCCGACAGCACAATGAGTCCTTTGCTATGTTCCTGCAAAGCCTTACGGTCGGTTCTCGGTTTATAATATGTGCCTTCTGTCCATGCCTGACTGACAAGCCGCACAAGGTTATGGTATCCTTCAAGATTCTTTGCCAATACAATAAGGTGATACCCTTTGTCAGTCTTGTCGCCTCTGTCATGAAGACTCTCTTTGGCCACATACATCTCACAGCCGAGGATGGGTTTCAGCTTATGGTCGTCGTCGAGTGCGCCGTTCTCTTTTGCAATGGTGTTGAAGAACTCTTTTATGCCGAACATGTTTCCATGGTCGGTAAGAGCAAGACCGCGCATTCCATATTCAATAGCCCTCTTTACCAACGACTTGATAGAAGCCTGGCCGTCAAGCAAAGAATATTGTGAATGCACATGAAGATGTGTAAAAGGAATCTGCGACATAGTCATGATTAGGTTAAAATGATCAGGTCATGGCATGGTTTAAAGGCGTCGTCGACGAGAAAGCGGCTATGACCAAACACACTACAAAGTTAAGAATAAAATTCTGACCCTGCAACCCGGATTTTATGAATGTATATCAAAAATGATTTATTATGTGGATTGGGACAAAATGAACAATAAAACTATTGTGGGTGTCTGCAAAATTGTGTAAATTTGCACCCGAAAAAATAATATAATGCATAGTACAGAAATGTCTAAGATAAGAAGGCTCTTAGCAACCTCATGTCTTGCCGCACTTTTCGTAAGTGCGGGTTGTAGCGGTAATTCATCCACAGAGAACGCTACCGAGTCAACTGACTCCACGGCGGAAATTCAGGAAACAGATTCTATTGCAGGTCTCCCTCCTCAGAAAGATACCGTAATAAATGGTCTCAAAGCAACCACGTATGAGTTTAGTTCAGTGGAGCAACTTAATGAATTCATGCGCAAATCGCCTAATGCCAGTGCTTATGCACATGGTATAATAAGCACTGTGGCCAATGCCAGCCTTAAATATGCCACAAATCTTATCAATAACCCTTACGACTATTTTGTGGTTGTTGACAAGGATAAGATGAAAGTCATTCTTTTCGACAAATTTGGCAGAGTAGTCAAGGAATTTGGTATGGCGGGATCTCGCAACTACGGCACCAAGCATGGGAAAGGAGACTGTCGCACACCCGAGGGATTCTTCTCTGCAGAAGGAATTTACGATTCAACATACTGGCACTACATAACGGATTCCGGCGTGGTGACTCCCGGTTATCCTTTCGGACCGAAATTTATTCGTGTTAAGAATCCGGTAACCACTGGAGTAGGTATTCACGGCACCAGCTCACCCGGCAGCATAGGGCGCCGCGTAAGCCACGGTTGCATCCGTCTTCACAACGAGAGCATTCTTGAACTCGTGAAATATGTGAAGCCAGGAACTCCTATCATTATCCTTCCCGGACCCGGTGACCGGGCTGTCAATGAGAAAGAGGGACATCCTACCGTATTCTTTGAGACAGGAGTGGAACGTCTCGGAGGTGCAACGGTCAACGCCAATGCAAAAGCTTCTACTGCCAAACCATCTGCTCCCGC
>CAJMDR010000047.1 GCA_905212215.1 uncultured Porphyromonadaceae bacterium | reverse complement strand
CATTGGCTTATTCCATGAGCCGAATGCTCAAGACCAACAACCTGGTGCGCAAGATGCATGCCTGCGAAACCATGGGCGCCACTACGGTTATCTGTACCGACAAGACCGGCACCCTTACCCAGAACCGAATGCAGGTCTATGAGGCGCAGTTCTTCGGCAACCCGGACAATGATGTCCTTATGGAGAGCATCGCCGTAAACTCCACCGCACAATTCGATGAGAGCGGCGACAAGACCGAAGTACTCGGCAATCCCACCGAAGGTGCGCTGTTGCTGTGGCTCAAACAGCGTGGTGACGATTACCGGAATCTGCGTCAAGGAGCACAACGCCTTGAAGAACTCCCCTTCACCACAGAGCGCAAATATATGGCCACGGTTATGAAATCCAAATCCGGCAAGACCATTCTCTGCGTCAAAGGAGCTCCGGAAATAATCTTCGGCATGTGCGCCGATACGGCAGGAGTGACCCGCAAGGAAATCGATGCCAGACTGCTCGATTACCAGAACATGGCCATGCGCACCCTGGGCTTCGCATATCAGGAGATGCAGCCCGGAGAAGTGGCCATAGAGAATGACAAAGTAGTGGCAAAACGCCTCACATTCCTCGGCATAGTCGCCATCTCAGACCCTGTTCGCCTTGATGTACCCGATGCTGTTAAAGAGGTGCTCGACGCCGGTATAAAGGTAAAGATTGTAACCGGCGACACTCCCGGCACAGCCAAGGAGATAGGGCGCCAGATAGGATTGTGGAACGATGAGGCCGACGGCGACCGCAACATCACCACAGGTCCGGAATTCGCCTCCTGGAGCGACCAGGAAGTACTGGACCGTGTACAGGACCTCAAAATCATTGCCAGAGCAAGACCTCTTGACAAGAAACGCCTTGTGGAGGCATTGCAGAAGAAACGCGAGGTAGTGGCAGTTACCGGCGACGGCACCAACGACGCTCCCGCACTGAAAGCCGCTCATGTGGGCCTCAGCATGGGCGACGGCACCTCCGTGGCGAAGGAAGCCAGCGACATCACCATCATAGACAACTCCTTCTCTTCCATCGGCAGAGCTGTGATGTGGGGTCGCTCGTTGTACCAGAACATACAGCGTTTCCTGCTCTTCCAACTCACCGTGAACGTGGCCGCCTGCTTCCTGGTGCTCTTCGGCTCCTTCATGGGCAAGGAATCGCCCCTCACTGTAACACAGATGCTGTGGGTAAACCTGATAATGGATACCTTCGGCGCCATGGCTCTGGCCTCGTTGCCGCCGTCTAAACGAGTAATGCGCGATAAACCGCGTAACCACGAGGCAAGCATCCTCACCGCACCCATGATACGTGAGCTGGTTGGCGTAGGATTGCTCTTCTTCGCCATAACACTCGGTTTCTACTGGTACTTCAATCATGCGGAGGTAAGCTCTATCCTCAAAATCTTCCATACCGCTCCCGGCGAAGCGGTGGCGATTACCACCTACGACGCCACCTTGCTTTTCAGCATCTTCGTCTGGACTCACTTCTGGTATATGTTCAATGCCCGTTGCTTCGAGACGGAAGAGAGCGTGTTTAAGGTACGCATGAGCGGCGGATTCTGGACCATCGTAAGCATCATCGTCATCGGCCAGCTCTTCATCACCGAAATTGCCTACGAGTTCTTCAATGTCGAGCCTATGTTCCATACCGCCGACTGGCACTTCAACGCTTCCGGTGCTCTGGACTTCGTGATAATTGTCTGCGCTTCGAGCCTTGTACTCTGGGTGCGTGAGCTTTATCGGCTGTTCATCCCTGCAAAGAAATAAAAGGCATGAAAGTACTTGTCACCGGAAGCGCAGGGTTCATAGGATTCTGGCTCACCCGCAGCCTTGGCATTAAAGGCATAGAGACGGTTGGAATCGACAATATAAACAGCTACTATGACCCTGCATATAAACTGCGGCGTCTTGCGGAAAATGGCATTCCGAAGAAGGGGGCTTTGAGCGGCAAAATTATCCGTTCCGATAAATACCGCTCTTTGAGTTTTCTGCGCATGGACATAGCGGACCATGAGGGCATAATGTGCCTTATGGAGCAGGAAAGGCCAACCCATGTCGTGAACTTAGCGGCCCAGCCCGGAGTAAGGTACTCTATCGACCATCCTTTTGATTACATTCATTCAAACATAGACGGTTTCGTATCTATGTTGGAAGGAATACGGAAGTATCCTGTCGAACATTTTGTATATGCCTCTTCCTCATCAGTCTATGGCGTCAACAGCAAGATACCCTTTTCGGAGACTGATGCCGTAGAGCAACCCGAAAGCCTGTATGCCGCCACGAAACGGAGCGACGAGCTTATAGCGCATGTCTACAACCGGCTGTATGGCATCCGCGCCACCGGACTTCGGTTCTTCACCGTCTATGGCCCCTGGGGGCGCCCTGACATGGCTCCTATGCTCTTTGCCGACGCCATTATGAAGGGAAATCCGATAAAGGTGTTCAACCACGGCGACATGCGGCGCGATTTCACTTATATCGCCGATATAGTTCAGGGCATAGAGAAAGTGCTTTTCAGCCCCCCCGGAACAGAAAAGCAGCCGGTTTACAACATCGGTCATGGCTCTCCGGTAAAGCTGATGGAGTTTATCGGAAACCTTGAGCAGATTCTTGGGAAAGAGGCTAAGAAAGAATATTTGCCGATGCAACCGGGAGATGTGCCGATTACCTACGCCGATGTGAAAAGCCTGAAGCGAGACTTCGGATATGAAGCGAAAACGCCGCTCGGCGACGGTCTGCGGGAATTTGCCGAATGGCTTGCAAAAGAGCGTCAATAACGTCTGAACAATATTATGTGGGGAGTGGTGAGAAAATCATGGATTTTAGCAGCGGCTATGGCTGCGTTGCCTTTTGTCCGTATAGCGCTGCCTGAGGATACGGGGATTGCGCTCTTTTATTCAGGGCTGATTCTGCTCACATTCATTGTGGTCTGGGCCGTAATATGGCACTTTAACAAAGATATGAGAGGAGAGAGTAACAGATATAAAGCACATACAGGCATTTTCAGGGTAATCAGTCCTGTTACGTTGCTGTTCCTCTTTATCTGCGCCATGTCGATCATCCTCAGCTCCTCCTCGACACGTTTCATGTCCTGGCAACGTCTCGGCGCTTTCATGCTGTTGCTGACGGTAGCGGGACCTTTGCTGGGAAAGGATGGATTGCGGAAGATACGCCGTAAGGCGCTGACTATGGCAGGATGGCTTTGCGTGCTGTGGTCTGTTTACTACACCCTGCTGTACCTGTTCATGATGACCCATTACTGCGGTCCTCTGTCGCAATGGCAATGGGTTACCGCCCATAGCGTAAGGATATCAATGCTTACGGGTGCTCTCGCTGCGTTCGGAGCGCTGATTGCCGAATGGAGACTCCTTGCGCTGCCTCGGCCTTCACGTCGGAAATGGCTCGTTTATACAGTCAACATACTTAGCTTCCTTGTCTGCGCCAACGTAATGATAGTTGCTTCATCTCGCATTGCGATAGTGGGATTCATAGCAGGGTCTGCCGCCATGTTTCTCGTAAAATGGCACAATCCAGGCCGCATCAGAAAAGTCCATATAGCCGTCATGACGGCCATAGGTGTTTTCTGCTGCGTTTCTATGATATTGCCCATGACACCGATCATGCAAGTGAAAATCCATCATGTGGAAAAGAACGGCAATGACTATCTTGCCTCACGTCGTGTAATGTGGGAAGAACGCACAAGGGAGATTATGACACATCCGTTAACGGGAACAGGATTTGCTAATGTCGCATCCGAGTCTACCGGCTCCTACGGCATGATGCCGGAAAAAAGACAAAGCGGGCATATAGAACCAGGGTCAGGATGGCTGTATGTGTTTTCCGCTACCGGGCTGCCGGGATTTCTATGCTTCATATTTCTGATAGGAATGACTCTGTTACATGTATGCCGCCGCGATGCGTTGCTGACAGGATTGCTGTGCTTTTTCTGCGTACATATCATGGCGGAGGGATATGTGCTTTCTGCCGGTTCCACAATGTCGTATATGCTGTGGCTCACCATAGGCGCCGGAATGCCTGAGTTCAGGTGGCACCTTGGTCTGAGAGAATATGGTAAAAGGATAAAAATCATCGGTGAGTCATGAGAGTACTGCATACCATAGCCGGTTTCGGGAAACAATGGGGAGGCACCACGACCTGTACCTACGATATGGTCTCGGCATTGAACAATGCCGGAGTGAACGCAGACCTTCTCACTCCGTCGCTGGAGAACGGTAGCGACGACACTCTCGGAGGTAATGGCGAACATTGGATCAGAACCGTAAGAAACGACTGCCGTACACCGTTTGCAATTTCCACCAACATACAACGCTACCTCAACGATTCCGATTATGACCTTTACCACACCAACGGCATCTGGCTTCATACTCACCATGCCACTTGTGCCATAGCGCGAAAGAAAAGAGAACCTTATGTCATCTCCACCCACGGCATGCTCTATCCTCAGGCGTTGGAGCGATCAGGATGGAAGAAGCGACTTATGCGCAGTCTTTTATTCCACCGCGACCTCAGCCAGGCATCCTGTCTGCATGTGGCATGTCTGAAAGAGGCAGAACATATCCGTGCTTTGAGCTACGATGTTCCCATCGCCGTCATAGGCAATCCAATCCGTGTGCCGGAATATCTTGAAGAATCATGTCGCGCAGCCGCTTCACAACGACGAGAGTGCGTTGCAGTCGGTTATCTCGGCCGGTTGCACGAAAGGAAGAACATTGACAGCATTATCCGTGCCTTCACAAAAGTGGCGGCTCCCAACACGAAACTGCTGATAATGGGTACTGGCGAGAAGGAATATGTCGACAGTCTGAAACGCTTTGCCCGGCAGAAAGGCAACGGCAACATTATATTTACCGGCTTTGTGGAAGGAAAAGAGAAACTGCGGCTGCTGGCTTCGCTACGTGCCCTTGTAGTAGCCAGCGATTTCGAGAATTTCGGCATGATAGTAGGCGAAGCTCTGTTGTGCCGTACCCCGGTGATATGCACCGACACAGCGCCTTGGCAGGCATTGCGGGAACATCGGTGCGGATGGTGGATACATAACGATGAATCTTCATTAGGGAAACATATTGCCGAAGCATTGCATCTGCCTGTGGAAGAGATAGAAGCAATGGGACACCGTGGCCATGACCTCGTCAGAGAGGATTATGATCCCGGCACAATTGCTCATCGCATGAAAATGCTCTATTCATGGCTCATCGAAGGCACTGCAAAGCCTGAATTCATAATATGACCGGCAATATGGAAATTCCTCTGGTTTCTATCATTACCTGCACACGCAACAGCGCCGCGACCATTTCAGACACATTGCGTTCGGTAATTGCCCAGCAGTATTTCCCGTTAGAGCACATCATCATAGACGGCGGCTCCACCGACAGCACGTTGAAGAAAGTGGAGGAGCTGAGGCCGCTTTATAAGAGAGGCAAGATGCTCCATGTAGTAAGCGGGCACGACAACGGCATCTATTTTGGCATGAACAAGGGTATAAGCATTGCTTCCGGGTCGGTTATAGGTTTTCTGAACAGCGACGATTACTTCTCTTCTTCTCATGTACTCGGCACGCTGATAAATGCTTTCCACCCTGACACCGACGCCGTTCATGCCAATCTGCATTATATCAGCCGGAGAAAACCCTTCCGTACCATGCGGCGTTACCGTTCCCGATTCTTCTCTCGGAGGATAATGTTGCTGGGCTTCATGCCCGCACATCCAACCTTCTATTGCCGCCGGGAATGTTTCAGCCGGTTCGGCGTTTTCGACACCTCCATGCCTGTGGCGGCGGACTTCGATCTTATGCTCAGAATGATATATTGCGGCCGGATAAATACCCGATATGTGGATATAGACGCTGTTACGATGCGCACAGGAGGCGCCTCCACACGCGGTCTGACAAGCCTTCGCACCATAATGCGCGACCATCTCCGTGCATATCATAAGAATCATGTCCCGGCAAACCGATTCACCGATTCCATACGTTATCTCTGGAAAGCGGGAGAACTCCTTTCGGCATTGCTCGGAAGCGTCTACACCACGAAGCAGCCATCAGAAAAGAGTATTTTGCCGCTACAGTGTACTAACACAGAGTAATTCACGTTTTTAAGTAAACTGAATAAAATATCGCACCCCTCATAGAAATGAAAAAGAAAGCATTGATTACCGGCATTACCGGGCAGGACGGCTCTTACTTGGCAGAATTTCTGCTCGGGAAAGGATATGAAGTGCACGGCACAATACGCCGTTCCTCCACCGACTTCCGCGAGCGCATAGCGCATCTCGAAGGCAGGGAAGGATTCCACCTTCATTACGCGCATCTGGAGGATTCCATGAGCCTTCTGCAGATTATAGGCAAAGTGCGCCCCGACGAAATCTATAACCTCGCCGCACAGAGCCATGTACAGGTATCGTTCGACTCTCCGGAGTTCACCGCCGATGTAGATGCCGTAGGCGTGCTGCGTGTCCTGGAGGCAGTACGCCTCAGCGGGCTGGCACAGACTTGCCGCGTTTACCAGGCATCCACTTCCGAGCTCTTCGGAAAGGTGGAGGCAGTGCCGCAGGACGAGAACACGCCGTTCCATCCCTATAGCCCCTATGCCGTGGCAAAGCTTTACGGATTCTGGATTGTGAAGGAATACCGCGAGGCATACAACATGTTCTGCTGCTCCGGAATCCTGTTCAACCACGAGAGTGAACGCCGCGGCGAGACCTTCGTCACCCGCAAGATCACCCTTGCCGCCGCACGTATTGCCCAGGGAAAACAGGAGAAGCTATACCTCGGCAACCTCAGCTCGCTGCGTGACTGGGGTTACGCTCCCGACTATGTGGAATGCATGTGGCTAATCCTGCAGCATGACACTCCCGAAGACTTCGTCATCGCTACCGGAGAACAGCACTCGGTGCGCGAATTCGCTACATTAGCGTTCCACTACGTAGGCATAGAGCTGCGTTGGGAAGGCGAAGGCATTGACGAGAAGGGAATAGACAAAAAGACCGGGAAAGTGCTTGTAGAGGTAAGCAAGGACTTCTACCGTCCCACCGATGTGGTGAACTTGCTTGGCAATCCTGCCAAGGCCCGCAATGTGTTGGGCTGGAATCCTGCCAAGACTCCTTTTGACCAGTTGGTGAAACGCATGGTAGAGTCCGACATGGCTAAGGTTGCCATAGAACGTGCCGGAGACACCATCCGCACCAACCTCGCCGAGTATCTTGAAAAAGGTATAGTGAAGTAGGTTATTGCTATCCGGCTTACATTTTCACTATTAAATCTCACGCAAAGGCGCGGAGGAACAAAGATTTTCCTCAATCTTTACCATAAAACAGCAGTGTGAGAGATAGAGGCCGCAGAGGTTGAATAAACTATCAAGGCAACACTAAAAAGATAGTGTTGCAGAATACTGTCATGTAGGGACGCACGGCTCGTGCGTCCGCAGATATCCATTTGATTTCCAATGGGTTATGCGGACGCACGAGCCGTGCGTCCCTACATGCCGATAATTTTGTCACAGCCTCCTTTGATTCCGATTTCTACAGGTAGTTGACTTCCGAATTTCAGGAATCAGCAGTGTTTACCATTTCTGAACGAATTCCGAAGTCTGCACCCCGCTCTCCAGCTCCATCTGTATGCGGATGCGGTAGTCACCTTTCTCTTTCGGCTCCGACTTGAAGCGGATACGGAAATACTCGCCGAACATGGATATGGGGAATATCGAGGCGTCGTCAAGGTCGCCGTGATATTTCATGTTCTCCTGCTCTTCCGGGAAGTCCTTATACCAGTTGGAGTCGTCCCATCCGTTGCCTATATTTGAGTCTGTCCACCGGTACTTGGCGCTGATGTACTGCTGCGGAGAGTACCACTCCATCTCGGCGATGTCGTTCAGACATGACATCGCCTTATGGTTGTCGTCGAAGTCACGCAGGCACAGCAGCTTTATTCCCAGTACTTTCTCGCCTATAACACTATGACCATCCCCGAGGAAGAAAACCCGGTCGTCATATCCGTTGTCTCCGAGCGCTTCTGCCAGATTGCGAAAATTTTTGTCTTTCCAATCATACCATATAGTGTTGGTACGCTGAAAGCCAAGAGTGGTATGTCCCGGCTGCCGTTCCCCGATATTGTCCACAACGCGGATAAATGTCCCATAGTTGGTCATTGCGCCGGTGTTGTCGCCTTTCATCGAAGGGAGATAAAAGACTCTTGTGAAGCTCTTCTGGAATGGATATTCTTCTATCCACTTTTCCTTATCATCGCATCCTGACAGGATGAATAATACACACATCGTCAGGAACAATGAAATCTGTCGTGTCGTTTTCATGACATCTCTTGTTTAGGTTTGTGCCGCACAAGTTAATAAGATTTCGTTTACTTAAGTGAAAATCCAAACTTTTTTTAGTAAAAAAAAGTTAACAATATTGACCGAATAATTCATATATGCTATAAGCAACCATGAAGTCAGATTCAAAATCAAGATATCCATCCAGATCCTAAACCCGACTCTACTACCGACGCTACTTGTCGAATTATTTTGCATGTTAAGGAATTTTTCATTACCTTTGCCTCTCACAAGAATTATTGGTGTTTTATATGACGAAAATTCTTTTCACCTTAGGAAGCACAGGCAACAGCGATTACCTGAACTATTTCCCCACCTTTGAGCTTGTGAGGGGAATCTCGGAATCGGGCCAGGATGTTCATCTGTTAGTGACGGACAATGCCGAGTTCCCGGAAACGGCAAAGCAGGAAGAGTCGGGAAAATGGCTCAGAAAGGTAAAGCATGACTACCGCACCTCTTTCGGCTTCTCGCACAATATGGCGGCATATCTGCGCGAGAACGATGATTACGATATTTATCACACCAACGGTCTGCGCACACATCTCAACCATCTAACCTGTGTCACGGCACGACGCAAGAACCGCCCTTACCTTATCACTCCCTACGGTATGTTGCGCGACTATATGCCCGGCAACAGACGCGGCTTAGCCTCGAAACTCTACCACAGGGTCTTCTTCAGCCACGATATACGCAATGCTACCTGCCTCAGGGCGATAAACTTTGAAGAGGGTAAACAGATGCGGGATATGGGTCTCGAGAATCCAATTGCCTGTATCCCCTGGCCGAACTATATCCCCCCTTATCTCGATGAAGCGGTAGCCATAGGACAGAATTGGAAAAAGGAACATCCCGACAACCGGAGGGTAGCTTCTGTGATTACCGACGTCGACTTCAAATCTCTGGAACTGCTTATAGATGCTTTTGAGGCGGTGGCGGAACCGGGCAGCGAACTATTGCTCATAGACTTCGGCTACGTCAGTTCTACTGCGAGAATCAAGGAATTTCTCAAAGAACATAATCCTGCCAATGTGCGCATTGTGGAGAACAACAGCGATTTCGACAATACCGCACTGTTGGCGTCCTGCTGTTCCACGGTAATTCCGGCAAACCACATTTTCATGGGTGCCGTATTGGCGAGGTCGCTGCTCTGCCTCACTCCGGTAATCTGTGTCTATGACCCCAGCACGGAGAATGTGCCGGCAATAGACTGCGGATGGTGGTGTATGCAGGATAAGATGGCTTTTGAAAGGATGATCTCCGCTTCATTGCTGATGGATTATGACGTCCTTGATCAGAAAGGGCAGAACGGACGAAAGCAGGTAAAGGAAACTTATTCCACCGAAGTAGTGGTAAAACAGATGGTAAGAGTATATCACTGGCTGCTCGGCATGGAATCCAAACCCGACTACGTCATCTGAAATCAAGACAGAGAGACAGGTTTTCAGGACTGTCTTGTAGGGACGCACGGCTCGTGCGTCCGCAGGTAATCGTCTGTTT
>CAJMDR010000046.1 GCA_905212215.1 uncultured Porphyromonadaceae bacterium | reverse complement strand
CAGGGGAAACCCTGGGCCGGAGTCATGTTGAACGGCAATATTCGTCGTCCCGTACCACCGGCAACCCAGTCCTTTGCCTGAGTTTTGCCTGAAATATTCGCGGGCAGATGCAATGTCATTGGCCATGTCACGCCTTTCAATGCCTTCCACAGTTTCTCCACGTTGGCATCACCATCGGAGTCAAAGAAATGAGGGTCGGCAAGCACATAATGCTCTGGCTTCAGATCAGTAAAAACGGGTGCGTTTGCGGCAAAATTCACGGCAAGCAGGTCATAGCAATCCATTGTTTTCCTCTGGGTGGCTATGGTCTCGTTGAGCGACGGACCGTTGCCAAGTATCAATAACGGTTTTTCAGGCTTCTCCTTTACAGCTTTAAGCAACCGTGAGCGCAGGGCTACCGTTGCGAGCATCTTCATGCTTGCCCCCAACTGACCTGCGCACTTTCCTAACTTATCAATCATCTTCATAAGGAAAATCTTTATCCTCGCGACCTATCACCGCGGCAGTATCAAACGGTCTGAACTCAGGTAATTTCTCTTTTAGCTTATCCACCGAGAATGTCAGCGAAGAAGTACGGCGCCGTAGTTCCTCTCGGTCCAGAAGCACCTTGCCCAAGCCTGCCATTTCCCCTATCCTCGCCGCAATTTTAGCCCATTTCATCGGCAAAAAGAAGGGCTTCTTCGCCTTGCCGCCATTATTCCCCATCGCCATGGCAAGAGCCTGCAGAGAGTGGTCGCGCATATCGGTTACATTGTACACTCCCCCTTCATTAGCCAAAGCCAAAGCCGCTCTCGCCACATCGTAGGCAAGGACTATGCTCACATTGGCATCATTGTCACGTATATTGAGGTAATAACCCGACAAAACCTGTGCCGCCATCCTCTCGCCCCAGCCTTTCATGCCTTTACCGAACATGGGAGCAGGACGCAGGATCGTAAGAATAATACCCTTTTCATCGCAGAATTTTGTTATCTCCTGCTCTGCAAGTACCTTTGACTGTCCCACCTTATCCGAAGTCCACAAGTGGTCAGTCTCCTTAATGCCTTCACCCTCTTTCTTGCCATAGACATCGGTGGAACTGATATATACAAACTGTTTTACCGGAATCCCGTTCAAACCCTCCAACAGCCTACGGCTTCCCTCAAGATTCAGAGCTAAGGCTTTACCTTCCTCCTGCGTACCGGCGGCATGTATCACCATGTCAAACCCATCGGGAAAATCCTCGGTGAAACGGGGTGTTTCCTTCTCCAGATCGCATTTGATGTCAGCCTCTTCTCCTCTGCCAAGGGTTATTACTTCATCATCTTTCAATAGCTGCAAAAAATAATGTCCCAATAATCCTGAAGAGCCTGTAAGCAATATTTTTCTCTTTCCCATAAATCAAAATTCATTTTAATTCCCTTCGGAAATGCTCTCCTTATTATTTAGCGATGACAGATATTCGTCGCGATAATGCGGATGACACCTCAACAGTTCCTCCCGCATCCTGCGGGTATCGACATGGGTATATATCTCCGTGGTGGCAAGCGAGGCATGGCCCAACATCTCCTGTATGGCACGGAGGTTGGCACCACCTTCCAACAGATGTGTGGCGAAACTATGCCGCAACGTATGTGGCGATACTTTCTTTGTAATGCCTGCGGCGGCGGCCGTATCGCGCACTATATAGAAAATCATTATCCTTGTAAGGTTCTTTCCTCGCCTGTTGAGAAACACATAATCCTCGTAACCCGGTTTCTGAGGCAGTTCGGCACGCTGTTCCAGATATTCCTCCACGGCAATGATGGCGGTAGGAGAAAGAGGAACAAGCCTTTCTTTGTCGCCTTTACCATGAATCAGCACCAACTGTTCGTCGGGGTGATAACAAGGCTGCCGGAGGTCGCACAGCTCACTGACCCTGAGTCCGGAACCATAAAGCATTTCCAGAATTGCCCGGTTGCGTATCCCTTCTGTCTTGGAATAGTCTACCGCTCCGAGCATGGAATCTACTTCCTCCACGCTGAGGACATCGGGCAGCGAACGCGGTATGGCAGGCGTTTCTAACAGATCTGCAGGAGAGGACTCTATCTCACCCTCTATCTGCAGGAAGTTCAAAAAGCTACGCACCCCCGCCAACATACGGGCAAGACTGCGGGGTTCGATGCCTAACTCACCGAGGAAACCGGCGTATTCATGAAGGTCTTGCAGTGTCATCTCGCGCACTGCCGTAGAAATGATGTCGAGAAAGTCGAACAGATGACAGACATCACGCACATAAGCCATGCGGGTATTCATGCTCAACGACCGTTCGAGAAGCATATAATCCTCGTAGCGCTTCAGCAACTCTCCGAAATCCGGATTTGCATTATATACCCTCTCAGAATATGCCTTTTCAGAACCGATAGCCATACGCCACGAACCTCATCTTTTCGTTAGGGAAATACACCAATGCCCTGCTATTATAGAAAAGCACACCGCTTTCAGCATGGGTCTTAATCGCTTCCACCAAATTGTCCGCCGGAGCGATAACGGCGACCGGCACTTTTCCTTCGTTGATAGCCGACAATGCCTCTTGTGCGTCTACAACAGCCGGGACCTTTCCGAAGCGCCACTGGTAGCGTTGCAAAGCTACTGCAAGACGCGGCATGACACTCACCGGCAGACTATCCTCATCATAATACGTATAACCTCGGGGCAAAGACAGAATCTCCGTTACCAACATATACGCATACGGCGAATGCACTCCATACCCTTTGGTATGCCGCCAATTACGATATAACGTCAGCAATCCTTGCATCGGCCTGTATTCCTTAAAGATGAAGGGGACTACGCCACTTTACGTTTATGGGTAAAGCAACGCAGCCCCCTTACAATCTATGAACAATCAAATCATTTTTTCACTTCCTGAGTCTTGCGACGGCGCATATATGCCACCACGCAAACTGCTATGGCGGCGGCGCAGAACAGGTATACGGCTATCACTGAAATCACCGAAACAGTATTGGTGCTTTCCACTCCTTTCGGAGAGAAGGTGAATTCCACATGATGCTTTCCGGCCGGGATATTGAGGGCGCGGAGCACATAGTTCACACGACCTATCTCAGCCGGTTTGCCGTCTATGGTAGCCTGCCAGCCATCGGGGAAATAGACCTCGCTGAACACTGCCACGCCTCCTTTGGCGGAGTTGGCGTTATAGCTCAGCTTGTCAGGCGAATAATATGCCAATGTAATGGTATCGCCCGCAGACTTGGGCTGCGAGTTGCCGAGCACCTTGCGGAAAGTATCGTCGGCAACTGCATTCCGTGCCACGTCAAGACTGTCAAGTCCCTTCATCTCGGCTGCCGCTCCCTTCACATAGTCAACCCTATCGACGAACCAGGCATTACCCATGGCATCCGGATTCATCTCATATTTCCCTTCGGGAAGGATGAAATATTTGGCGTTGAGCATGTTCAGCACACCCATGTTCAGTTGCTCCTTGCCCTGAAGCTGGGCGGTAAGGAGGTCGTTGTAGCGGGTGAGCTTAGCAGCATGGTAGCCACCGATAGTCTTGTGGAAATATGAAGAGCGGGCATCGCCGAAGCCTGCAACATCCATAACGCGGTAATATGTTGTGTCGCGCATAATGGCTTTGTCAGCTTCCGTAGGAATGAAACCGCTGAATTCCTGCTGTTCGGTGAACGAGTCGCTGTTGATGTAGCGGGTATTCACTGTGAACAGGTCGATGAGGGTGAGAGCGGCAACCATGCAAACCATTCCTTTGGCCGATTTAATCACGCCATAGAGGTATAGCAGCACAATTGCTCCGCCTACGACTATGAACCAGAACGACCGCAGGCAGTCGGTGCTCACCATGCCGAGTCTGACTTTTTTTACGGCATTGATAAACCCGGCAGCCGCGGGATTACTGAGCAGTCCCTGTTGCTGGAGCATTGCTGTTTCCTGTTCGGTGAGGGTGCCTCCGAATACGGAGGGAGACATCCAGCCTATGAGACAGATGAGCAGCGCTCCTCCTATTACTGAGAAATAGAGCCATTTGTTGCGCATGAAATTCTCCCTTGCCTGGGCCTTCGACAGTGCCATCAGACACAGTACCGCCAGCAGAGGTATCGTGAACTCAACTATCACCAATATCGAAGAAACAGACCTGAAGCGGTTGTAGCCCGGCACATAGTTTGCCCACAGTTCTGTGAACCACATCATGTTATTGCCCCAACTGAGAAGGATAGCTAATATCGAGACAACGAAAAGCGCCCATTTCATCGGACCTTTTACCACAAACATGGCAAGTATCGCAAGTACCAATACAAAGGCACCGACGTATACCGGACCATTGGTCATGGGCTGTTCACCAAAGTATTGTGGCATCTGCTGCAGCATCTGGTAATCCTGCGGCGAGATTACACCCGACTCGAAGAGTTCCTGTGCCTGGGGGGTCTCGGCAAGCGTCAGCATCTTGTTCTGGCCTGCTTCCGGCTTGATGGTGGCGCCACCTTTCACATTTGGTATCAGCAAGGAGAAGGTCTCCGCCTTGCCATAGCTCCACATGGTCATGTATTCCAGATCCAGACCACCTTTGCCATCGGTCTTCACCTCCATCTGCTTGCCTTCCGCAGGTAGCTCGGTGGCGTTACCGCGTATGGTTTGCTTGGAGTAGGAATAGGTATTGTAGAGCGACGATGAGTTCACGCCTACTGCCACTATTCCCGCCAATACCATCAAAGCAGTGGCAAGACCCCATTGCCTTGTATTATGTTCCTTGACGGCCTGATACAGCCATGCCAATGCCATGCACAGAATCACCAACATGAAGTAGTAGCTCATCTGTATGTGGTTGCTCATCAGCTGTAATGCACCGAAAAGCGACGCCAACGCAAGACCAGCCAAATAGCGGCCGCGATATAACAGCGCTATGCCGCCTATGGTGGGCGGTATGTACATCAGCGCCATGAACTTCCATATATGACCCGCACCTATAATTATTATGAAATAGGTACTCAGACCCCATGCCAAGGCGCCGAAGAGCGAGTCGCTCCATTTGATGCCCATGCACAGACACATGATAAAGAATCCCACCATCATGCCGAAGAGCAGATTGGCAGGAGAAGGAAGCCACAGCGTGTAGACTTTCTGCACCCAACCCAACATTGAGTTCGCGGCGTAGGAAGGCGCTATCTGGTATGTTGGCATTCCCGAGAACAGAGCGTTAGTCCATCGCGGCTGTTCCCCGGTAATCTCTTTCCATTCCAGACCTTCATGACCGTTGGCCACGCCTTGCTGCATGTCGTGCTGCTGCAATACGCGGCCTTCGAAGTCGTCGGGATAGAAAAAGAAAATGGCTACGACTGCCAATAGCAGCGCAGCCATTATGGTGTAGATTGCCGATCGCTTCATTTGGGCGAGTTAGGATCCAGCTGAAGAGTAATCGGGCGGCTGATGCTCTGCTCAAGAGAGATGAGCGTTTCCGTTTCTGTCACACCGTGGATGTGCTGGATACGGTCGTTGAGCAGTTCCATGAGGTTCTGGTTGTCGCGTGCGTAAACTTTTACCAGCATGGAGTACGGGCCGGTGGTGAAATGGCATTCCACTACTTCGGGAATCTCTTCCAGAGCGCCCACTACCTCGCGGTACATGGAGCCTTTCTCAAGACGTACGCCTACGTATGTGCATGTGTTATAGCCCAGTTTCTTCTGATTGATCAGATATCCGGAGCCTACTATCACCTTCATCTCTATCAGACGCTGGATGCGCTGATGGATGGCTGCGCGAGATACTCCACATTCCACTGCTACGTCTTTCGACGGAGTGCGGGCATTGCGCATGATGATGTTCAGAATTCTGCGATCTAAGTTATCTATCTTTTCCATACCAAATAGTGTTGAACAATTTTTGTTTGCAAATTTACAAAGTTTCCCGCTCCCGGCAAAGTGTTTTAATCTGTTTTTTCTTACCAAATTTCACTTTTAACAAATTTTAAGATTACGGTTCGCTTATGTAACTTTTATAATTCTGAGAAGTGAATACTAATGAGTCGGGAGGGAGGCCGGCTCAAAGGCCTCCCTCTGCTCGGTATCTTTATGTAAAGGCAAACGGTGGTTCAAATGCCTCATTCCACAATTGATGAAATGGCATTTTGCCGTCATACCGTCAACATATTACTTCTTTGTCTTGGCATCGCCAGGTGCGGGGGCTGCCGAAGGAGCGCCCTCAGGCTTGTAGCTGGTCTTTGCCACGAACTTGGTGTTCAGGGTGACGATCAGGAATTCACCCTTCTCGAAGCCGAACGACTGGGTAGCTCCGCCGAAGAGTGCGTCGGGCACCATAAGAAGCTGGAGCACACTGTTGCCACGAGTATTGAGAAGCACCTGTGCATACGGATATGTCATAGGCATGGTCTTGCCAAGTACCAGCGGAGTTTCGGGCATGGCATACTGCTTCATGTCGCGGCCTGTGCTGGTGGCGAATTCCACGCTGATGGTGAGGGAGTCGCCCACGGCATAAACCTGACCGTTACCCTGCTTAACCATCTTCTCGAAATAGCCGGCCTTGTCTTTGGCGAAGCCATGCTTCTTGGCATATTCGGCTATGTTCTTCTCAATCATGGCGTTGTCCTTGGCCGTGGCGCGTTTCTGCATGCTCTCCATTATCTGCGACAGGTTACCCTGTGCCTCGGTGGTAGAGCGTACGCTGTCGCCCATGTGTGTCCAGGCATAACCGGCCTCGAACATCTTGGGATTGAACTTGAACTCGGGTATGTCTTTCGAGGTCTTGAGCATGTTCTCATAGAGCTGGAGACCAAATGCCAGACCCTGGTTGAAGCCTTTGTCTTCGGGGCTGTCGCCCTGGCGCAACAGGTTCTGCGCCTCTTTCATGCCTTTCCAGTATGCGTCCAGGAACTTGGGGTCTTTGAACAGAGAGTCCTGCTGACTCATCTGGAACATACGCTCGGCCATGAGCTGGCCATAATAATATGAGACGGAGTCGGAACCCGTGGTGGCTCCCATTTTCTCCAGAGGCTTGCCGTCGGAAGGCTGTCCGGAGCAGGATGCAAGCAGTGCTGCTATGGCAAGTGAGCCAAGAGTGTTAAGTGCTGTCTTTAATTTCATCGTTATGATGTTGAATAGTATTTGCGAGGAGAGAGTTCAGCTCTCCTAGAATGAATAATCGTGTTATTTGATATTGTACCGGGCAAACGGATTCTCTTTTGCCGCCGAGTCTTTCTGTTCCTCCTTGCCTGAATTCCCGGCAGAAGGATTCCCTGGTGCTGGAGAGGGAGTCTGACGCGGTGGCGCCACCTTTTCCACTTTCTTGCGCAAGGAGTCCCTTGTTTCGGTGGCGGAACCCGTTTCCGCTATCACCACTTCCTGAGCCGGAGAGCCATCAGGCTCCACATTTTCCGTGGTACGCCCTTTGCAACCCGACATCAGTAGTGCGACAGCGGCTATTGCCGCGATGTGGATGATGCGCTTCACTGGCCTATCTTTAGAAGCTCTACATCGAATATCAGAGTGGCATTGGGAGGAATTGCTCCCGGCACGCCACGTTCGCCGTATGCCAGGCTACCAGGAATACGGAAACGGTACTGCGACCCTATGGGCATGAGCTGAAGGCCTTCTGTCCAGCCCGGTATCACGCCACGCAACGGGAACGAGATGGGTTCGCCGCCGTGCAGGTCGGTGGAATCGAATACTGTGCCATCGGTGAGGTAGCCGGTATAATATACGGTTACTTCGTCATTGGCGGTAGGTTTGGCGCCTTTGCCTTCCCTTATCACCTGATATTCCAGTCCGGAAGGAAGCTTGATCCATTTTCCGGAATTGATATCCTTTGCGTCGGCGGCTTTGGCCGCCGGCTGGTTGTTTGCAGTGGGGTCACCGGTAGCGTCCTGTACTCCGGTGGTCTCCTCGGCGGCTTCCACAGCCACGTCGGCTATGCGGTCCTGCTCACTCTTGGAGCCGGCGCACGCACTGAGGCTGCACAAGGAAGTGCCGGCCACAAGTGCCACACTTAAAAATGTATTGATGCGGTTTGCTTTCATTTTCTGTCTAGAGAGTATTTTTCGCCACTTTCCTTAAGCGACGACAACAAGGCAGCGGCATTAATGCCGCCACCGATTATATGATGATGCCTGATTTCTTGTTCACCTTAATCAGCTGCACATCGAAGATGAGAGTTGAATGAGGCGGGATGGCATTGGGAATACCCTGAGGACCATAGGCAAGGTCGCTGGGGATGAAGAATGTGTACTTGGCACCTTCTTTCATGAGCTGTACACCTTCCGTCCATCCTGGAATGACGCGATTCAGGGGGAATGTTGCAGGTTCGCCGCGGTTTACACTGCTGTCGAACACCTGACCATTGAGAAGTTTGCCGGTGTAATGCACCGTAACCTCGTCTTCCGGTCCGGGCTGAATACCTGTGCCCTCTTTTTCCACAACATACTGAAGTCCGGATGCGGTGGTCTTAACACCCTCCTTCTTGCCGTTCTCTGTCAGGAAACGTTCACCCTCCTCGCGGGCCTGTTTCTCCATTTTCTCTTCCAGCTCCTTCAGGAAGTCCTGAATCAGCTTCTGTGCCTCCTGAGGTGCCAGTTCCGGCTCTTTGCCCTCGAAGACTGTCTTCACTGCGTCGCAGAACGATGTGGCGTCAAGATCCTTGACTCCCATACCTTTCAGCTGCTGGCCCATCGCCAGGCCCCATGCATAACTTAATTTATCCATTTTCTTTTTTCTTTCGTTGGAAAAACCGGAGGACAGGATGCCTCGCGACCATTCCGGGTTGACAATATTTCCGCAGCTTTTATGCCGTACATTATATTATCAACAATCGCTCCCCACGTTATGTTAGACCGACTCTGCCACAAAAAGTTAAAAATGAATGTCATTTTTTCAGCTTTTCGTTGACGCGCGTCAAAGCGCCTCACGGTCCGGGGCAGTTTTTCCAATGCAAAATTAGCAATAAATTTCCAACTTAGACAAAAAATGACTACCTTTGCTTCATAATTTTTCATTTCATGGGGTCTTACCCCCCTTCTGACATGACCATAAATCAGATTCAAGACGAAATAATTGAAGAATTCGCCGACCTTGGCGACTGGATGGACCGCTATGCCTACATCATTGATTTAGGCTCCGCACTGCCTCTCCTTCCAGAAGCCGACAAAACGCCGGCTCACCTCATTGAAGGCTGTCAGAGCCGTGTATGGATTGTCGCAAGCCTCGATAACGACGGAAACGTAATATATCGCGCCGACTCCGACGCCCTCATAGTAAAAGGCATCATCGCTCTGTTAGTGCGAGTGCTCAGCGGCCAGAAACCTGCCGACATCCTCCATGCCGACCTGTATTTCATTGACAAGATAGGACTCGGCAGCCACCTCAGCCCCACTCGTTCCAACGGCCTGGTGGCTATGCTCAAGCAGATGAAGCTTGTGAAGAACAGACGGGAAGGAAAAACGGTGTTCTATTCCCTTGCTGATGATCATATCCAGACCATCATGAACCAGGGAATGGAGCATATTCTGGAATAACAGATGATATATCAATATAGAAGGAAGGAAACGATAACAGTGACAGCAGGAAGAAAGAAAAAGGTAATCATAGGGATTCTTGTAGCACTTTGTATGACAGTAACGGGATGCGCCGGTTCTGTAAAAAAAGGAACGAAGTATCTGGAAGAAAAAGACTATAAAAATGCAGAGGTGGAATTCCAGGATGCGGTAGACAAAAAGAAGAATCTGGGAGAGGCTTATCGCGGACTCGGACTCTGCTACTGGGAACAGAAAAAGTATGAAAAGGCAGAGAAGGCGTTGGAAAAAGCATTGAAGAATGGAACGGAAGAGACAGCAACTCTTTATAATATTCTGGGAATCTGCGATCTGGAACTGGATAAACCGGAAAAGGCAGTGTGTTATTTCGAAAATGGGCAGGAGCTTTCAGGCGCAGGAAAAGAGCTGCTAAAAGAAATGGCATATAATCT
>CAJMDR010000045.1 GCA_905212215.1 uncultured Porphyromonadaceae bacterium | reverse complement strand
AATTTTTCAGGTGTTTTGAATGACGTTTTTTTTGAACATCAAACTGAACACCCTAGTTAATTTAATACGCTGGTTACTTTTTAGAATAGCCCATGTGTGCGAAATTCAGTTTCAGTTGCATCACCTGTAAGAACTAATTCGTATGCCAGGAGCCATTTTACAGCCCAGCCTAAGACTGAAGCTGCTGTGGTCTTGGTATTTCCTACTCGAATATCATCAGCATTCGCAGTGCAGATATATTTCTCACGCACACTATCATAAAGCATATGGGCAGTGCAGAAAGGCCCATCATGAATCAATTCATCTGCGTCCGGTAAGACAGGATAAACGAAAACAGATGACCCCATTTGTTGCACTGGATGGTTATTCTGATATACCGCCATCACTGTGTATGATTTTTTACGGCCAAATTTGGTCTCATAAACGCCCGGAGCGAGTTCACCCATCCAGTAAAGACGACCGTCATCGAGTTTACCCAACTCAAAGTTAGGAAAGCACTTGGCCATAGCAGCCTTCTCGGCTTCGAGTAAGGTAGGATTGCTTTCATACCACTGTGCAGCAAGCTTTCCCTTGGGAATGCTGATTGTAGCATCCTGAGCGTTGCTCGTTCCGGTAACATTGCCGTCACCTTTGAGGGTTATTTTTTCGCCGCCCATAAGTTTCTTCTTCAGGGCTTCTCTTTTAGCTTTGAGAGCCGCATCATCGGAGGCTAACTTTCCTTTGGGGATGCTGATTGATGAATCTTCGCCACCGCCCTGTACAGCATTGCCGGTTCCTGGTTTGAGGCTGATTTTGTCTCCTGAAAGGAGCTTCGCTTTCAAAGCGGCTCTTTTGGCGGCCAAAGCAGCATCATCAGCTGCGAAACGGCCCTGTGGGATAATGATTTGATTATTCATTGTTGTTATTGTTTATTTGATTTTTCAATATTGAGTCTCATTGTGTTGTGGAATCTATCACTACCCATTTACATTTAATACTCTTTCCGTAATAGGAGTCCAATAGTCCACATCAAATATCTCTTGGATGAAAGTTTCGTATCCTCGTGTTTCCAAATCTCGCTGAAGATATATAAGCATCTCGACGAGAGAATCTACTGCATCTTCACCTACAGTATCTACAATAGGCTGAAATACCAGATTCCCGTTTTCAAGTTCGAGCTTGTCAAGAATCGTTTGATATATCTCCATCATCAGATCAAAAGAGGATTCAGACGCATTAACCTTGTAATCTTCGTTAAAGAAGTACGCGGCTTTTATCCAATTCTTTTCACAACCATCTCCATTCTTATAGGATAATGCCATCTGATGATAGTTGACAGGAGAATCATTGTTGGGATCATATATTTTTTGTGAAAAGTGATAAAGAAGACCACCAATGCTTACCGCAAACAATGTGTCAACTATCAACCCTTCCTCAGATTTATTCTGTATGATTGGTGTATTACTGCAATTTTGACCGATAAGATATTGTTTTAGATAAGATCTTACACAGGGAATAGCTGTAGACCCACCAATTAGCAATATTCGATTTATATCGCTCCATTTTTTACCGGCAGAATGCACTAAAGATGAACATTCTTGAAATGTCTTTTCAAGAAGTGGCTTAATCAGAGCTTCAAACTCATTTCGCGTATAATCTATGGTGGTGTGCGCCATGAGAGGAACGGGAAATGAAACACATTCCTGACTTGACAATGCCTCCTTAATATCTTTACAGAGTTTAGCTATACCATCAATCTGTTGCACCCTGATTGTCTCATCTTCATTGTAAGAGAAACTATATTTTGACTTGAAGTGCTTATAAAGCGCTGCTTCAAAATACTTTCCTCCACATTCTTTTCCTGATGAACATCCAAGTATTCGACATCCGTCTGAGGTATGCTCAACCAAGGCCGGATCAAATGTGCCGCCACCTAAATCATATATTAAGGTGATTGTTCCTGACTGAGCCCTTTGCAGATTATGATAATAGATTGCAGCGGCCTCTGCTTCTTTTATAAACTCAATTTCAACAAACCCGGCAGATTTTGCTGCATCAAGCATAATTTGCTTACGCGGGTCATTATCAGCATATGTCGCAGGAATGGTAATAACAGCTCCTTCAATGGAGTCATTACCAATAGCATATTCGGCTGAATACTTTATAGTTCTTAATATTTCAGTTATTATATCAGAATAACTGACGCCTAAATATGCAAGTTCGTTTTCGTGAATATTTAGTTTGAAATCTTTTACAAACCGCTCTGGATCCTGACATCTCCAAGGCAAGGCTTCATTGCATACTTTTATCCTCTTTTTATCATCAACGTATGCGACCGTAGGGAATCCATACATATTGTAGAGTCCACCCATTGGATGAACTTTTACAGGCTTATCATCAATCATAACCGTCGCTGATGAATAACTTGTGCCAAAGTCTATGGATACCCAGTTCATGATAATGCGGTTTTTGAATAATTAAGACCGAGGAACGCAGTTGTTCTCTCAATGATCTCTTTCGCCGATGTGTATTCACCTACCGCTTTTTGAATATCAATTAGCAGTAAGTTATATGACGATATCAATAGTTTATAAAAGTCTGCCTTTTCAGGCTCAATTACAGAAAAAATATTATATTGTTTTTGCCAATATAGGGCACGACTTGTAGCTATATCAATTAGTTGAGATGGCGTTTTGGAGCCATCACAACGCAGTCGTTCTGAAGCTGAATATCCTCGTTCGCCACATAAGGCGACAAATTCCTCAGCTTCGTCGCTTGTTAAATCTAATTTCCCATCATAATATTTAGAAAGATATTCCCATTCCTTATATTCATGAAGTGAAAGTAGTGCAGCTACAATCAAATTTTCTGCTTGTGCTATGGCATTATATTGTTCTCCTATGTGGAATTGTTTTGCTCTAATTATTTCATTAAGCAATCGTTGCAAAATACTTTGCGACTTGATAAGTGTGGATCTTTTCCCAAAGTGCGATTGCACTGTTAGAAGAAATTTTCCAAAGCCACTTTTCTCTTTTAATACATCCGACAAGAATACTACGCCTGCATCTTCATTTCGACGAAGCGATTCAATCAAGATATAGATTCCATATAGCCCAAACTTGTTATACAAGCGTTGTCTTTCAGCAGAATTAACATCTACTGAATACTCTTCATCAAAGAAAAAGTCAGGAGAGGACAACATTTCAAATAGAATAGAGTCATCTACCGAACATAAAGTCTTTAATGAGGTATAATCTTTATCATTGATTGTAGAGGATGATAAACCTATCAGGGATGAAACCGGAAGAATCGAGAATAAAGATTTCCTAACTTCCGGATATTTATCGTATAAGGTGGTTTTAATAACTCTGTTCCCAATTGATAAAATATCCTTATCGGGTTCCATCGCAGACCATATTGTATCGGCTTTAGACAAGACTCCAATGGCATTCATCGCTGACAAATTAAAGTCACCAGCTCCTACATTTTGGAAGTCCTGTAAAACGGATAGCGTTGATTCTGCGATACTCTTTGTAAAAAGCATGACCACAGCATCAGGGTGAACCTCCTTTAAGAATAAAATTGTATTCTTAGAATCTATCTGACTAAGAGCGTCAAGTCCGGGAGTATCTATAATGTTAATGTCTTTTAGAATTTCGTGTTCATAAAAGACCTCAATATATTTGACTTGCTCTTTCAGGACATTTTTCTCCTGATGTGATGCCCATTGCGCCCATTGCGCTCTTGGAACAGAAGAAACATTACCGTCCTTAAATACAACATTTATATCAGAATTAGAGTCACCATATTTAAGCCAGCTGACATTGAAGGTTTCCTCCATTTGTCCTGTCCTTACGACCTCTGCCTGCCCCAGTATGGCATTTACTAATGTTGATTTAGAGCTACTGATTTTGCCTATAATTGCCAGCTGCATAGGTTGCATCAAACGCTCTTGAGATTTCTTAATCTCTTGAGATAGGGATACATCTTCAACTCCTGAAAGAATGGATTCACACTCTCTCAGAAGCTGAAGAATTCTATCTTTAAGCGTCAATGCACTTTGGCTCATTTTTTATCAAACGGATTAGTCAGTAACAATTCAACTTGTTTTTTGTGTGCCGTAACAAAGTTGAGCTGCTCTTGAACCTGTTCTTTAAGTTTAGCGGCTTCCTTTACATCATTATCCGCTCTCTTCAACTCGGCCATAACCTCCTGCATTTCTGATACTACGTCAGAGGTCATTTGTTCAAAACTTTCAATCAAGGATTCATTGAATTCCTCAAATCTTTGTTGAACATAGGCTTTAAGATCATTCATTACTATCGTAATCTGAGGCGCAAGTTTTGACTTGAGCTCAAAAATACGTGCTTGTGTATTCTGGTCTTTGTTGGTTTTGTACAAATAACCGGCTGCCGCTCCAAGGGCCCCTAATCCGATAAGAACCGGCCCACAAAATAGAGAAAGGGCCGCCCCTGTCATCATAGCTATTCCCGAACAAGGTAGTGCATTACGAGCAAGACCACAAGCCTTAGATGCCAAATCTTTTTCTGCTGGTGTCAAATCAGCACTTATTCTTTCAGTAAAAACAAGATCTCCAACCTCTACGTTTTCTCCAAGGATTTCATTTACTTGTGTGAATCCAAGAAGAATACGCTGGTCTACTTCTGTTGCGATTGATTCTAAACCCATGTTGAGTTGAGCAAGAACCCAATCACCTCCGTTTTCCGCTTTTGCTTCTGGCCGTTTAAGAAGTTGATCTAAACAATCAGTTGAGAAGAGAATACTCTGTCGAGTAAGCTCGTTAATCACATTTGATTGTGTAGAATGGATAACCTTAGAGATCTTTTTTCTGGTCGAAGATGTGGGATTGGCAAGATCATCTTTCATTGCCTTTAACTCCAACAATTTGGCCTTATATTCTTCCTGAGCTTCAATATTTGGGCTTTCTATTTGGGAAATTTGATATTCATACTTCTCAACAAGAGTGTCTAAGGAAGACAGCATATAGCCCTTTAATCCCTTGAGGATATTCAACTTAAATGCTGGGACAATATTGCAAAGAGCACGATCAATTGATTCACAATTGGATGAAACTTTCATCTTCTCACTCTTACTCTTGTTATACATAGCCCAATGAGCAGAAGATACAGGTATTATATCAACCTTACCATCTTCTATAGAGCAAAAGTCTGTTATTTTCTTCTTGGTGTCCGCAATTAATTGTACCAGTTCATCCTTTGACTTTAGATCACTCTTATTAAGAATGATTTTTGCAGACGGAGCATATTGGAGAATTTTATCTTTATAAAACTCCAATTCGGTTGAGGACAACGGCTCTCCTGCATCTATGACAAAGAATGTCACATCGGCCTTTGGCATTACATATAATGTCAAAAACAGATGTCGAGGGTCAAGGCCACCTACTCCGGGGGTATCCATTAGGACAAGCCCATTCTTCAGCTTATCAGAAGGGAGTTCTATGATAAGCATAATGGTATTATCGACCTCAAGGGATGACCCTTTGGCATATTTTTCTATTTCGTCGAACCCAACTTCCTCTGATTTGAGATTTTTTACATCTCCGTACAGACGTGTTACTTTTCGCTTATTGCCATATTTGATGATGGATACAACGGATGTCGCAATCCCGGGATCTGTAGGACAAATCGAGTCTCCAAGGAATGCATTTATGAAACTTGATTTTCCACGCTTAAACTCACCACAGATGAGGACTGAAACGTCATTTACAGAGGCCTTCTGTAAAAGCTTTTTCATAGTCTCGATGTCACCCTCTTTATGTTGAGCATTATATAGAGGCTCAATTTTCGTGACAAGGGTATTAAAGCGAGAGATGTTCTTATCTTGATTTTCCATTTAATTATCCAAAAAATGTTGAACAGAAGTCAATGTCATAGTTGTCGCAATAGTCAACCATCATTAGCTGTTGCTGACACAACATAGCCGAATCAAAGTCACCAATGCTATTGAAATAGTCAATGGAGCCATGTAAAAAGTCCTCGTAGGCTTGATTGCTGTTCAGATCTGCATAGTCAATGCCATTGGGCATGTCATTGAAATTGATCATGTTGAGATTATCCTGATATGTATGTTGCATCATCTGAGTGGCAACATCAGTATTGAGATAATCATTAAACATATAGTTATCACTGAAGATGTCATTGAAAGCCAAATCGTTATTGGCAACATCAAAGTAAGCATCCATCAGAGATGAAGTCGGTGAAACATAACCTCCATCTACTATGCTATAAGCAGGAAGACCATAGCTGAGATCGTTAAATATTTGGAAATCTGCATAGCTCATACCTCCGATGTCTGCTATATGACCTTGACCATAATCGAAGTTTGCCATTGAAGCAGAATGGTCAGGAACAGGGATATCGGTTGATACCATGTAGCACTGAGCATCACTCCATGCGTCCATAAATTGGTCAAGGGGATATGCTTTATGGTATTCACCACTGCCAGGATCATCAACAATGACCATAACATTGTTGGGATCACTTGTATCAATGCCAGCTACGACAAGAGCATGATCGGGAGTATCCCCCATGAAGAAATCTTTGAGCCACGCCATAAATTTATTACCCCAAAGTTCTTCTGAGTCAACTCCAACGATAACTTTATGACCCTGAGAAAGTTCTGAAACAAGATTGAATACATTGGCATCTTCTTGACGCGTCACAGGGATATTTGCTGTTTCGAGAAGATTCCCGACATCACCTGCGGCTGTACCTGTGCCATCCGCATTATACCACCCTTGCTCATATGAGAATTGAACTAGTTGGTCTTCGTTCACATCTATCCCAAATTCATTTAGGATAATCTGCTGCGATTTGATAGCGCAACTATCCGGATATTGTTGTTGAATGTCCGGAATCATTCCATTTGTATCCATGACTTCGTTATAAGTATTTGTTTCAATAGAAATTGATTGGGAGAATATATCACTGAGACCGAAATCTGAGAACACATCGTTAAAGTTATCTATCTGAGAAAACATCGTCATATCTGAAAGAATATCAGAAGCCTCAAGAATTCCAGCATCATTATTGAGGCTGGCTTCTACAAATAGATTTTCTATTGGAGATGTATTCCCATCCAAATACGCGGCAAGAAGTTCGTCGGATATTCTTTCGTTCATACGTAATCCTCCTTTCTAGTCATAATGAGTTTTAGTTGCAGTAATGCCCTCCGATGTATGTTGTATAGATTATCCACACTCACACCCATATCTGAAGCAAGATTCTCAGGAGATACATCTTGAAGGTCAAGTTTTTCGATTACATAACGATAACGAGTATTAGATATTCGACTTATCGCCTGCCTTACATCTATGGTTTCATCTACTGGCATACTGTAGGAATCTAAATTCTTTGTTTGCTCTATTTGAGCCTCGGAAGAATTGTTTTCTATCAGTACATCTCTCTTTTTTTGAAAAAAACGCACAGCTACCACTCCAATCCAAGTCATTAACTTGCTTCTAAAGTCAAATTGGCGGATTTTCTTCCAGTTATCAGCTGCGATATAAAGATAGAATTCGTTGACCAGTTCATTAAGGGTTGCCATACCACCATAAACGCTATATACGATATACGAGAATAGCCTTGAACACTTCTTGCAGAAGAAGTATTCAATCGTAGGCTTGTCATTCTGGATTAAACCATCAACAAGTTGCTTGTCGGTGTATAAATCGTATGTCATGATGATAATGATTGGTAGCCCTCTCTTTTTAAGAGTCTTGGAATAATTGTATTTATCGCAAAATCAATTAATTGGAGTTGGTTTGTCTGAAGAATTGCTAAACTTTCCTTATCGCGATTATCTCAAAAGCCTTATTTTTACACGTAAGCGTGCTGATTTAACAGTTCTAATGGATGATAATCCAACTATTTTTCGTAACTTTGCACTTGGCTAATACTCTCTTAAAAAGAGATTTGGACGATTGCTAAACAAATAAGCCTTAGAACCGGGTGGTACTGAGGCGATAGCATTTTCATGAGGGTATGAATGTTGAGGCGGGTTATTTGAGGCTTTTGAGGATTAGAGAGTTGGCGCGGTCAACGACGGAGGTGTCGAGGCTGGCGAGGTAGATTTGGGTGGTGGCTTCGCTGTCGTGGCCCATACCCTCGCTGATTACGCTCAGGGGAATACCCTTGGCTTTGGCAGCGGAGGCCCAGCTGTGGCGGGCGACGTAGAGAGTCAGTGGGATTTGGACTCCTGCCATCTTGGCTATCTTTTTCAGGTTGTGATTGATGTTGTAGCCCATGTTGCGGTAGGTGCAACGCTCGTTGGTGCCGGGGTTCTTGATTATAGGTAGAAGATAGTCAGTGGCATTTTCGGGGTACTTGTCGAGGATTATCTGCATTTCCTTTGTCCATTCGATAACGAGTTGCTGGCCGGTCTTACGGCGACGGTAGGTGACGTAGCCGTTTTTGAGGTCCGTCTTTTTCAGGAAAGCCATGTCTATGAAACTCATTCCACGGAGGTAGAAACTCATCAGGAACATATCGCGGGCGAAGTCGAGCGAGGGATTGAGGGATAAGTCCAACGCCTTGATTTTCTTGAGTGTTGCCAGTGGCAATGCCCTCTTTATCGTCTTGTCAACGCCGGTATATACGTGCTTGAAAGGATTGCGGTTTTCGATAATATCCTGCTCAACCGCACGGTTATAGACTGCCCGAAGTATGCGGGTGTAGAAGGACACGGTGTTGGGAGTCACTCCGCGCCGCTGGAGCCATGCCTCATAAGATTCCATTATCTCCGAGGAAAGGCAGTCAAGCATCAAATCCTCATCTTCGCGGAACTTCTTAAAACTATTGAGAGTAGCGGTATATGTCTCAGATGTACGGGCTTTGCCTTTTTGTTTCAGTTTGATTATGACGACTTCCATGAAGTTGAATACCGAGTATTCATTGGCATAGCGGTTGAACTCGTCAATGACATCATCGGCAGTGTATGATAAGCCATTAGCGTCAAGTTTCTTGTCGATTTTGTTCAGTCGCTCAACATCCCAACGGATGCGCTCTCGAATTGAGAGGATGAACGCCTTGCGCTCACTTTTATGAGTGGTTGTAACCATTGAGCGTGATTCATCCCATTCTGACGGAAATACTTTGTAGTCCGAAAGGAGTTGTCGCACCTTCCTTTCGTGGATAATCTGATAGTAGATTGTGCCCTCGTGGTCAGCGACAGTCGAGGGCCGGAACTTTACTTTTATCGAAGCCATTTGTTTTTGGTGTTTTGATTTATCTATAAGATACGGCAGAGGGACACACTCCGAAAAGTGCATCCCTCCGGCAGTATCATAAGATATTGATTTTACGGAACGTATAAGGCGGCAAGCTCCGTCAATCTTCTATTATACAAGCCTCTATGCCACTTACCCTTGTAATGGCAGTGAGAGGTGTAGGACTTGAAGATGTTGCGGTCACCACGTTTCAGCTTTTTCAAGACGGAACTTTTGTTGACGGCACCGGGGCCAATGTTATAGGCGAGAGCCGCAAGTATATATTTGTCACGCCCGTATTCTTTATACAACTCACAGAATTTGGCATAGTCACGGCGAAGTAGAGCGTCTGCCTCCCGTTCACTGTACTGGCGACGTGTGAAATGTTCTCCACGCTGAACGACGTGACCATAGCATATCGTCGGCCAATGTTTTGGCTTATGGAGCGTCTCAAATTTCTTGATTATCAGGACTGCCCGCTCAAAGAGTGGTAGTTCCATTATCGACCGTTTTGCGGCGAAGGCTGGTGTAGTGACCGCGAGGGTCACTAACGCCATGAGAAATATCAGTAGTTTCTTCATAAGCCGATGGGTGTTATGGTTCCGGGGTTGACGGGGTTGATGATGCCGGGTGTTTTGCCGCCATCGTCGCCGCTGTCTTTGCTATTGAACTCAAAGGTCTGCTGCCACGGGGTCGAATTGAAGGAATCTTCCACGACTATTAGGAATTTATGGGCCTCGGATGAATTGGCAGTATAGTTGAGGCGGAAGGTCTTGCTTTCGAGAAGCACCCGG
>CAJMDR010000044.1 GCA_905212215.1 uncultured Porphyromonadaceae bacterium | reverse complement strand
ACAAAGATACGAATTATTTCTCTGATATGCAAATGTTTAATTTATAGAAGTTTCCTATAATAACACCGCAGAAAAAGAAATTCATCATTTTAAACGCAATTTTTTTCAAAAAAAAGAGATGTAAAAATTGTTAAGTAGCTGAATATCAGTGAGATATAGGTTTGAAAAAATTTTATTGTGCAATGCGGTTTTTTCGTCATGAATCTGCTGTGAGGGGAGGAGGCAGGAAGATGGGGCAAAAAAGTGATGATTCTATTGCACTTCTTGCAGAATAAATTGTTATCTTTGCAAAACACTAATCGGAAGCCGGTGGCCTTGCCCGCTTCCTGAACATGATGGCCAGAGGGAATTCTTTCTGAACGCCGTCGGCAAATAACATAAAACGAAAACACACATTAATATAATAACTATGGTAGACTACAAGAAGCTTGGCCTGGTGAACACCAAGGCTATGTTTGCGAAAGCAGTACACGGCGGTTATGCCATACCAGCTTTCAACTTCAACAACATGGAGCAGCTCCAGGCTATTATCAAAGCCTCTGCCGAGACCAAATCGCCCGTCATTCTGCAAGTGTCGAAAGGCGCCCGCAACTATGCCAATCCCATCCTGCTGCGTTATATGGCACAGGGTGCTGTGGCTTATGCCAAGTCTCTAGGCTGGGAATACCCGCAGATTGTGCTCCATCTTGACCATGGCGACACCTTCGAACTCTGCAAGGACTGCATCGACAACGGTTTCTCTTCCGTTATGATCGACGGCTCCGCTCTTCCCTTCGACGAGAACATCGCTCTTACCAAGAAGGTATGCGACTACGCTCATCAATTCGACGTATCCGTAGAGGGAGAACTCGGCGTCCTCGCCGGCGTTGAGGATGAGGTTTCCCACGAACACCACACCTACACCGATCCGGAACAGGTTCTCGAATTCGTAGCACGCACCGCCGTGGACTCGCTGGCAATCTCCATCGGTACCAGCCATGGCGCCTATAAGTTCAAGCCCGAACAGTGCACCCGCGATCCGAAGACAGGTCGTCTGGTACCTCCTCCCCTGGCATTTGACGTGCTCGAGCAGGTTCAGAAGAAACTTCCAGACTTCCCCATCGTGCTCCACGGCTCCAGCTCCGTGCCTCAGGAATATGTGGACATGATCAACGAATATGGCGGCCAGATGCCCAACGCCATAGGCATTCCTGAGGAAGAGCTGCGCAAGGCTGCCAAGATGGATGTCTGCAAGATTAACATAGACTCCGACTCCCGTCTGGCCATGACAGCCGCTGTACGTAAGGTGATGCACGACAAGCCTTCGGAGTTCGACCCGCGCAAATATCTTGGCCCGGCACGTGACGAGATGGAAAAACTCTACAGACACAAAATTATCAATGTGCTCGGCTCTGACGGAAAAGCAGCCGATGAGCAGCCGGAGATGTAATTGGCATAAAGAAACCGATTTCTCTGAATAATAGAATAATTCCGAAATAGATAGAACCGGGTCGCGCCTTGGGTGTGGCCCGGTTTTGCTTTTAGCAAAGGCTTTCGGGTTTGAGTGCTATGAGTACTATGAGTACTATGAGAACTATGATGAGGGGCTGTTTCCTCTTTTTTTATTAACTTTGCACCATGCGTATAGACATTCTGACTGTGATGCCCGAGATGCTGGAGGGGCCGTTGGGTTGCTCAATCCTCGGAAGAGCGCAAAAAAAAGGCCTCGCCGAGATTTTTGTGCATAATCTGCGCGATTATACCACCAACAAGCACAGAAAGGTAGACGATTATCCTTTCGGCGGCGAGGCGGGAATGGTTATGCAGATTCAGCCTGTCGACGCCTGTATCTCCGCCCTTAAGAAGCAGCGCGACTATGACGAGATAATCTTCACGGCACCCGACGGCGAGCAGTTCTCCCAGTCTATGGCTAACTCCCTTTCCCTGTTGCAGAACATAATCATTCTCTGTGGCCATTACAAGGGAATAGACCAGCGTATACGCGACCATCTCGTAACACGCGAAATTTCCATCGGAGATTATGTGCTTACCGGAGGTGAACTTCCCGCCGCCATCATAGCTGACGCCATTGTGCGCCTCATTCCCGGAGCGGTGGGAGACGAACAGTCGGCTCTTTCCGATTCTTTCCAGGACGGACTTCTCGGCGCTCCCGTCTATACCCGCCCGGCAGTCTACAATGGGTGGGAAGTGCCGGAAGTGCTCCTCTCAGGCCATGCCGCCAATATTGAGGAATGGCGCTACCAGCAGAGTCTGGAACGGACAAGGAGGCTGAGACCCGACCTTTTGAAATGATTTTCCGAGTGTTAAAAATATTTATAGCCGGTTTTCCGTGTCTGTATATTTGCTAATTTTGCAAAATAATCATTGCCCGGAGATTTTCAGCTATGAGTCGACGCACAAAACGATTTAAGATATGGTTCACGCGGCATGTCCCTGTTCCGTTGCTCCTCATAGGGGTGGCGGCAGTAGTGATACTATGCCTCAACGACGAGGTATCGCCGTCGCGCAACTATTCCTATCTCCAGGAGATAGTGGAGCTGAAAAGCCAGATTCGGCAGAACCTCGATTCCGCCGAATATTACCGCACCAAACGCAATGAACTCGCATCGTCGCCCGAAGAACTCGAGCACATTGCGCGTGAACAGTACCAGATGCAGAAACCTGACGAAGAGGTGTATCTGATAAGATAAAGAGCCGTAGACATGAGCAAAAGCAAGAAAGAGAAACCGGCAGCCGTGGAGCTTTCGCCGCGCCGCAAGAAAATTATGCAGATGGCCGAGAATGCCGCCGCCATAGGCATGCTGCTCATCTGCGCAGGGTTGATGATACCGCTCTTCAGCCTCACCGACCCGGAAGCCCTCACGCCTTTCAAATGGATTTATTCCGCCGGGACATTTGTGTATATCGTGGCGAGAGTGATAAGCGCATCAGGCCGCAACGAGCCGGTAAGGCTCCGCAGACTGCGCCGCATGGAGTTCTGGGCAGGCGTATGCTTCATGACAGGTGCCGCTTTCTGGTTCTACAGCGAGGAACACCTCGGACCCACGGCAGGTCCCCTCGCAGTTATCAATAAGACCATACTCTTCACCCTGGCGGGTGCCATGATACAGATCATAGCCTCGTGGCTCATCTACGCCCAGGAAAAGAAACTGAAGAACAAGCCTGCGGAGGATAAGAAATAATGGGAGTGATTCTCACTGTTGACCAGGGCAACAGCAGCGTAAAATATTCCATCTTCGACTGCGACAGCCGGCTTCTGCGTTCCTCGCATTCGCAGGAACCGGATCTTGACGTGCTGCCTGCTCTGTTAGGTAAAGATGACCTCGACGGCGTAATATTCGCTTCCGTGGCAGGCATTGACGCCCGGTTTGTGGAGACATTGCGCCTCCTCTCCGATGAAAGCTTCATACTCCTCACTCCCTCCACTCCCGTACCACTGAAGAACAAGTACGAATCACAGTCCACCCTCGGTGTGGACAGGCTTGCCGCTGCCGTAGGTGCCTCGGCGTTGTATGCCGGCATTCCATTGCTGATAGCCGATGCCGGAACTGCGCTCACTCTCGACCTGCTCTCCGCCGAACCTGCTTTTTGCGGCGGGACAATCTCGCCGGGAATAGAGATGAGGCTGAATGCCATGCATCAGTATACGGCAAGGCTCCCGAAAGTAGAGTGGAGCACCTCCGACAAACTCGAGACCTTTCCCCTTACCACCGCCGACGCACTGCGTTGCGGCGCAGTAGAGGGCGTGGTGGACCAGATAGCCGCCACGTTTGTCAAAGCTAAGAATATTTTCCCCGATTGCCGTCTCCTGCTTACCGGAGGCGACGCCGATGCTCTTTCCTCCCTCCTCGAACACCTTCATCCCTTATGCGTCCCGGCTTTAGTGGCCCATGGACTGAACCGCATTTTCCGATACAATGAAACGATTTCTTAAGATAGCCCTCGCGGCAACCGCCATAGTGTGTGCCGCCACCGTTGATTCTTCGGCCCAGAACGCCGTCACTCCATATTCAATGTATGGCTACGGCATACTGAACGACCGCGCTACCTCCATGCAGCGACAGATGGGCGGTGTGGGCATCGCCATGAATTCCGGGAGGCAGATAAACGCCATGAATCCCGCTTCCTACGCCTCTATCGACTCGCTGACGTTCCTCTTTGATATGG
The DNA here is from genome assembly GCA_905212215.1 of uncultured Porphyromonadaceae bacterium. Classification (GTDB taxonomy): domain Bacteria; phylum Bacteroidota; class Bacteroidia; order Bacteroidales; family Muribaculaceae; genus Lepagella. Next base: position 5,870 of record CAJMDR010000044.1, on the reverse strand, counting down.
GCGCCGATATTTCCATGCTCTGGACCAAGGATGGCGACAACAGCGAGCAAAAGACCGGAGGCGGCCTTGACTATGTGACAATGCAGTTCCCCTTCTCACGTCATGTGGGCGGCTCCATAGGCCTTATTCCATACTCTTCGGTAGGCTATGCCTTCGGTTCCGATATTGCCCACGGCACACGGCAGAACCAGGGCGCGGGCGACATAAACCAGGCTTACGCAGGATTGGCAGGGCAGTGGTTCGGCCTCAGCGTAGGCGCCAATTTCAGCTATAACTTCGGCACCATCACCAACTCGACCTATGCCATTCCGCAGGGCGAGAACTCTTCCCTCTTCGAGCATGTGATGCAGATTCGTGACTTCGACGTCACCTTCGGTCTACAGTATTCATATCGGTGGAAAAGGACCTCTAAGATGACCGTCGGAATGATTTATTCGCCTAAGATGTCGATGCACGGCACCACCTGGGCTACTTTCCAGAACATTCAGTCCGGCAGCAACACTACGCCCGATACCGTGGGGCTGCAGCACATGGGTGGCCGCTATTACCGTCCCAATACCTTCGGCGCCGGCATATCGTATGCCCACGACCGCACCTCGCACTTCATGGTGGAGGCTGACTTCCTCTTCCAGGACTGGTCGAAAGCCAAATATTCACCGTTGCTTGATGCCGATGGCAAGACCATTTTCCAGGGTATGAATTTCGAGAACCGCTGGAGGGTTGGCCTTGGCGCTGAATATACTCCCAAGGTGCGCGGGAGCTATCTCAAGAAAATAACATACCGTCTCGGCGCCTATTACGTCAACGACTATCTGAAGATAAACGGCAACAAAGTCAAGGAATACGGTGTCACCGCCGGTTTTGGATTCCCAACCCCTGAAGGCCGCACTCTCATCAACCTCGGTCTGGAGTGGAAACACCGTCAGGCATCGCCACAGAAACTCGTTTCTGAAAACTATTTCAACATAACGCTGGGCGTTAACTTCAACGAAGTCTGGTTTTGGAAGAGAAAACTCAAATAAAACCCACCATGACCTTCGTGGCAAAAGCACTCGCTTTTGCCGCGTTGCTGCTTATAGCCACCGCCTTTGTCGGGTGTCGGGAAGAGAAGAAAGTGGACGTGGGGAACCTCGATTCCAAAAAGATTCCCACCATGAAGACCACCAACGTCAACACTCTCATCTCCGACTCCGGCATAGTACAGTACAGGATTGTATCGCCCCTATGGCTGGTTTATGAGAACGTAGACACCCCTTACTGGCGTTTCCCGCAGGGTCTGTATCTGCGCCGTTTCGACCGCTTCAACAACGTCATAGCCACCGTGGCTGCCGACTCCGCACTCTATCTCAAGAACCAGAGGCTATGGCGCCTTGACGGAAGGGTGGAGATAACAAGAGCCCCAGCCGACCTCTTCCAGACCCAGCAACTCTTCTGGAACGAGCGCACTCACATGCTCTACACCGAAGAGTTCATCCATATAGAGAATGCCACACACATGCTTGAGGGGGATGGCTTCCGCTCCGATGACCAGCTCCGTCAATACACCGTTATCAAGCCCAAAGGCATATTCCCTCTTAACACCGACCAGGTGCGTTCCGGCATTCCAGGCACCCCTGGGAACGTACCAGCACAGGCAGTGCAACAGGCTGCTACGGCAGCCGCATCAGCCGACTGACAGAACTTTCATTCACCTTAACACATTATATATATAAAATCATGGACCTTCCGGTTGCGATAATTATCACTCTGGTAGCAATCATCTTCTCAGCGCTATTCTCCGGCGCCGAGATTGCCTTCGTGCAGTCCAACAAGGTGAAGATAAAAATTGACGCCACACGCCGCGGGCTCGTCAGCCGCATCCTGCAAGGCTTCTCGCATCAGGCCGACATGTTCATCTCCACACTCCTTGTCGGCAATAACGTTGCTTTGGTAATCTACGGCATAGCCATATCCTTCATCCTCAACCCCATAATACAGCATTGGTTTCCAGATTCAGAAGCATTGCTTCTCATCCTCAACACCGTCATATCCACTCTCATCATACTCATAACGGGCGAGTTTTTCCCGAAGACTATCTTCCGCATCAACCCCAACTTCACCATGAGGCTTTTCGCCTTTCCGTTGTGGCTGATATACTGGACCCTCTATCCGTTGTCGTGGTTCACATCCATGCTTTCGAAAGGACTCATGCACATTTTTGGAATAAAAGAGCAGCAGTCCGACTCGCAGAAGCTGACTTTCGAGCAGATCGACGACTACATACAGCAGTCCATAGACCGCAACCCGCATAAGCACGAAGTGGAGAACGAGGTGAAAATTTTCCAGAATGCTCTCGACTTCAAGCACACACAGGTAGGGGAGTGCATGACCCCCCGCAACGAAATTGTAGCAGTGAATCTGCAGACAACCACCCGCCATGAACTGATACGCACCTTCGTACGTACGGGACTCAGCAAGATTGTGGTCTTCCGTGCCGATATAGATGATATTGTAGGCTATATTCACGTCTCCGAGCTGTTTAATCCCGACATAGACTGGCGCACACGCCTCAAACCTGTCATCTTCACCCCCGAGACAAGGCTCGCCGACAGCCTCATGCAGCGTATGCTCGCCGAGAAACGCTCCATGTCCATTGTCATAGACGAATTCGGTGGCACATCCGGACTCGTCACCCTTGAAGACCTCGTGGAAGAAATCTTCGGCGAGATAGAAGATGAACACGACCGCAAACGCCTTACTTTCCGTCGTCTTCCTGAGGGAGATTACGAAATATCGGGTCGTGCCGAAATTGAGCGCCTCAATGATGAGCTGAACCTCCATATTCCCGAATCGGATCAGTACCACACTCTGGCAGGCTACCTGCTTGAGACCCTTGAGGCATTCCCCCAGAAAGGAGTGCCAGTGGAGATTAACGGTCTCCGCTTCACTGTTCTCAGCCGCACCGATTCCCGAATAGAACTTGTCCTTGTCCAGAAAATAAATTCTACGGAAACCCAGAAAACCTTTTGACCTCTGTCACATCCGGAAGAACGCTGTCGTTGAGCCTCGTTACTGAATGCTTCTGAAATAAATCCGTTTTGTCGTGGCTTATACCGAAGGAACCAAAGGCTGCTGACCGTGTATGCCTTTTGTGGATATAATTGTCATTATGAAAGTCTAAATAAGTATTTAGCTGAGTTAAAGTGTGTTAAATTGGGGGGGGTAATTTGAATTTGTATAATTTTGCTTATTGATTTGTCCCAAAAGATGTAGTTAAACAGCGCTACAGTTTCCGTATCGGATTATCCTGAAGGCATAAGACCATCGGGTTGAATCACAGAAACGGTGTTGAGAAAAAGAGTACAAAGACAACAATGGGCATATAGGCGAGTCCTGACAACATAAGATGTCAAGTCTTGTTTCTCAAGTCTCGCAATCATGACGACGCCTCCTGCTTGCTTCCCTGCTTGCATATTCAAGTTACAAAAGGAGAAATCAGAAGAAACCAAGAAAAAGTTCTGGCTTCCGGAGTTAAGGAGTTGCACTCCGGGAAGTCCGGTAACGAGCAATTCCCTAATTCGTACTAACCATGAGAAAGTTTCTATCTTACTCGTTAGTCTTCCTGACAATGACAGCGACCGCGGCTTCCGGCCTGCAGGCGCAGATGAATGTCAGGGCGACGTCACGTCCTCAGTCTCAAGAGGCGCTGCGGGTGGCACATTCACAGAAAGAGAGTCTGGAACCAGAGTCTCGCATTTGTGACGGCTACACCGGGTTTTCACACAATCTTAAGAGTGTCCGTACGGAAGCTCTTTCATTTCCCCTTCCCGGAAAGTCTGGCGACATGACTCGCGGCGCGGGAAGGCCAATCAATCTGGTCGGAAACATTCAGTATTCCAATGCCGGTCGTCAAGGCATGTGGCAGGTAAGCCTTGACGGCACTTTCACTTCCGTAATGCCGGAAAGACTGTCGAACGGCTACAACTCCGCTGTCGTGCTGAATGGCGTCTACCATCTATTCTACAAGCTTACCTTCTCAGGTATCACTGCATGGATGTACGTCACCAGAGACGCCAAGACATGGGAGACGGTGGACCACACCGGGAAAATTACCGAGGCTACCATCCCTTACGCACTGTGCACGGATGGAACCGTTGTCTACGGGCAGTACTACGACAAAGATGCCCAGAAATGGAAATATGGCATTCTCAACATGACATCGCTGACATGGACCGCCGTCAGCGACTGTGCGTCGCAATGGAACGGCATGGCTTATGGCAATGACAAGAACATCTATGCCATAGACATGGCAGGCAAGGTGTTGAGGATTGCGCCGGCCACAGGCGCCGCCACGGAGCTGGCTTCTACAGGCGTGACTCCGTATTATGCCACCGGAGCTACAATAGATCCCTCTACAGGCCGCATGTTCTGGACTGTCAAGACAGAGGCCGGCGACGCGTATCTGTATGAGATAAACACCGCCACAGGCGCGGCGACACGTCTGGCAGAGTTCGCATCCAAAGACCAGGTGTGCGGAATTTTTGTTCCGTTTATTGCCGCCGATGACGCTCCGGACGCTGTCACCAACCTCAAGGCAGAGTTCGCAAACGGCCTGCTGAAGGGAAAAGTGTCGTTTACCTGTCCCACCACCACATACGGCGGCACGGCTGCCTCAGGTGCCTTGACCTATAAGATAGTCGCCAATAAAGAAGTGGTGGCGAGCGGTCAGACCGCTTATGGCGCCGATGTGAGCGCTGATGTCACAGCGGCCAAGCCCGGGAGCATCACATACACTGTGTTCGTGAGCAACGAGGCCGGCGACGGTGCAGAGGCAACAGTGACTGCTTTTGCCGGGGGGGCTTATCCAGCGGCTCCTGAATCGGTGACAATAGCTTATCAGGAGAACGGATTCAATGTCTCCTGGCCTGCAGTGACAAAGAACCTGGGAGGAGGCAGTCTCGACGCTTCGAAGGTGACATATACCGTTACCCGTTTCCCCGGTGAGAAAGTAGTGGCGGCCAACACTTCGGCTACCTCTTTGAATGATCCGGTGACAGTAGGCACCGACAGGGTGGAATATTACTATACAGTGATAACCCATTACGACGGAATGGCTTCGGAACCCACCGAGTCGAATAAAGTCAAGCTCGGCACCACAGCGCTTCCTTATACAGAGCCGTTCGACAATGCATCTAGTCTGTCTGACTTCACCATCATTGACGTGAACAATGATAAAAAGACCTGGCAGCACAGCACCGATGAAGGGGGTACACTGAGAATACAGTGGAATAAGGAGATGAATATGGATGACTGGGCGATTACACCTCAGTTCATGCTTCAGGCAGGAAAGAAGTACAAGGTGTCGTTCGGAGTCAAGACGAAGTCTTTCGCTGAACGCATTGAAGTGAAGGCCGGCAACGCGCCCACTGTGGAGAACATGACAATTACGGTTATTGAACCCAAAGAATATAAATCATCGGACAAATTCACAGATGTGGAAGGAACATTCTCGGTTCCAACATCCGGAATGTATTATATAGGACTCCATGGCTGCTCCGATAAAGACAGGTACTATCTGTATGTGGACAATCTGCACATTGAGGAGGCGCTTGAGGCAGATGTGCCCGCAAAGATCACCGACCTCACAGTCACTCCTGCGGCAGACGGAAGCAATAAAGCTGTCGTGGCCGGAAAGGCTCCTTTGACAACTGTAGGGGGCACCACGCTTGCGTCAATATCCAAAATAGAGATCAAGCGCGACAATGTGCTGGTCCACACTGTAAGCGACATAGCTCCCGGAGCAAAATTCTCCTGGAACGACGATGCGATCCCTGCGGCCGGTGAGCATACCTGGGAAGTGACTGCCTTTAACGACAAAGGCAGCGGCGAGG
>CAJMDR010000043.1 GCA_905212215.1 uncultured Porphyromonadaceae bacterium | reverse complement strand
GATCCGTCTGGTAGTAGATTCCGTCCACCTCAACCTTTGCCGGTTCGGTGTCGTCGCCACCGCCTGTGCCGCCACCTTCTGCCTCCTTGTAAGCCTTGAAGCCGCTCCAGTTGGCAGCCGACTGATAGGCCGACAGTTTGCTTTTAGGCACTGTAAGCGTTATCTTCGACTTTATCTCTGCCGGGAAAGTGGTAGCGTCGATAGTCGGAGGAGTAGCGGCTTCGATTTTCACGTCCGTCAGCGAGGCGCTGTTATAGAAAGCGTTCTTGCCTATGCTTTCCACTCCGGAACCGATTGTTATCGACTGCAGTCCCGAATATGAGAAACAAGTAGCGCCAATGGTCTTGACGGAGTTCGGAATAGTAAGCGTCTTGATTACCGTGCAGTAGAAAGCGGAAGCGTCAAGTGTGGTGATTGTGTTGGGAAGAGTGACAGAGGTCAGTCCTTCGTTATAATCACAGAAAGCATACGTGGCGATGCTTGACACTGTGTAGGTATTGCCTTCGTATGTCACCGTTTCGGGCACGGTGATGTCGCCGCTGTAGAAGATAGTGTACTGAGGCTTTGCCCAGTATGCCGAGCTTCCTACCTGCGCCGTTTTTGTCGCGGCGTCGAAGATGTAGAACAGATTCCCCACCATCGCATTCGGCAGCGTTGGTTGCTGGCTCTGCCCTCGTGCGCCGATAGCCGCCGCTATCAGCATGAAAAGGAGTAGTACTTTTTTCATCAGTTATTAGAAATTGAGTTATTGTTACATATGGTCAGATGGCAGTAGAAAAATCCTTTGCCGGCTTTCAGCGCAGAAAGCCTGACTGCAGTCAAATTGAAAATTCAGATTAGAAGATTGCTGCAAGGCGCCTCGGAACGAGGACGCAGAGAGAAATCACCGTACGAAGATGTGCATTGTAGGAATAAGCATAAGGTTATTCCTTAGTCTTGGCATCCGTACGGGAAAGAGTCAACGTAAACCGTTGCTGAGCATCATGTTCCAGATTTGCGGAATCATGACTCGCGTATGGCATCGGTTGCCCATACGCATGGCATAGTTATAAGAGCGGAAAGCGATAAGAGTAAAGGCACCTTTCTCACTGCTACACACGCGATTACCCTTTCCCCATCTTGCCGGGAAAGAATCCGCCATTTTCATGATAAGGTTTCTTATAGACATCAGGTAGCCTTTACTGTTTTTCGCCATAAGCCGCAAGAGGATATGGCTTGGACTGCAAAGTTAACAAAAATATTTCAAACACGCAAACCGCAAGAGACAACCAAAATTTAAGTTAAGCGATTTATCCGGATTATAAGATTTATAAGTCACATAAATAAATCGTATAAAGCTGTGCTTTGCGGGAATGTGTTTTTTTTGTAATTTTGTAACTTGAAACGGGCGCGAGGCCGATGATGCGGAAAAACCGCCATCCGCCCCGCCGACACACATTATTAAATAAAGGTGGATACAAAGTACATTTTCGTAACAGGCGGCGTGGTCTCGTCGCTGGGTAAAGGTATAATATCTTCTTCGCTGGCAAGGTTGCTCCTCGCTCGCGGATATCGGGTCACAATCCAGAAATTCGACCCTTACATAAATATTGATCCGGGAACACTGAATCCCTACGAGCATGGCGAATGTTATGTCACTGTCGACGGCCATGAGGCCGACCTCGACTTAGGACATTACGAACGCTTCACCAACATCCAGACTACAAGGGCCAACAATATCACTACCGGTCGTGTATATCAGTCTGTAATAGATAAGGAACGCCGTGGCGACTATCTCGGAAAGACGGTGCAGATAATACCTCACATCACCGACGAGATTAAACGCAATGTCAAGCTGCTTGGCAATACCGGCAAATTCGACTTCGTAATCACCGAGATAGGGGGTACCGTGGGCGACATAGAGTCCACACCTTTCCTGGAGGCTGTACGCCAGCTGAGATGGGAGTTAGGCAAGAACGCTCTCTGCGTACACCTTACCTATGTGCCTTATCTCCACGCAGCAAAGGAGCTGAAGACCAAACCCACCCAGCACAGCGTGAAGATGCTGCAACAGGTGGGCATACAGCCCGACATCCTGGTACTCCGTACTGAGAAGGACATTCCCGCCGGTATGCGCCGCAAGGTGGCCCAGTTCTGCAACGTAAGCCCGGAAGCCGTGGTGCAGAGCATTGACGTAGATACCATTTACCGTGTACCGCTGATGATGCACGCACAGAAGATGGACGAGATCGTACTCGAAAAGATGGACGTAACGCCTCAGGGAGAACCCGACCTGAAGGAATGGGATCGTTTCCTGCAGCGTATGGCGGACGCCAAGGAGGAAATAACCATCGGCTTAGTAGGGAAATATGTGGAACTGCAGGACGCCTACAAGTCCATCAATGAGAGTCTGCATCAGGCAGCCACCTACTGCAACCGCAAGCTCAACCTGATATACATTCACAGCGAAAAACTCACCGACGAGAATGTGGGTGAAAAGCTTTCCGTTCTCGACGGCGTGGTAATAGCTCCGGGCTTCGGCCCGCGTGGCATAGACGGCAAACTGGTAGCCCTGCGCTGGTGCCGCGAGAACGACATCCCTACCTTCGGCATCTGCCTGGGAATGCAGTGCATGGTGATTGAATACGCACGCAACGTACTGGGTCTTGCCGAGGCCAACTCCACTGAGATGGACCCGCACACCACGGCGAATGTAATCGACCTGATGGAGGAACAGAAGAGCATCTCGAACATGGGAGGCACCATGCGTTTAGGCGCTTATAAATGTCGTCTTCTTCCCGACTCCTTAGCGGCAAAGGCATACGGCAAGACCGACATCAGCGAACGCCACCGCCATCGCTTCGAGTTCAACAGCGACTACCGCAGCCGCTTCGAGGAGGCAGGCATGGTATGCGCCGGAGAGAACCCCGACACAGGACTGGTGGAAGTGGTGGAGATTCCCGGCAAGCAGTGGTTCCTCGGAACACAATACCACCCGGAATACCAGAGCACCGTACTGAATCCTAACCCGCTGTTTATCAGCTTCATGAAGGCAGCCGTGAAATACCGCGACGTAAAGAACGGCGCCAAATAATCAACTCGCTTAACAACTGTGGATAAAAACACAATTTACGGCCTGATACTGATAGGCTTAGTCTTCTTCGCCTTCATGTATTTCTCACCGCACGACGAACAGGCTGCAGAAACGGAGACCAAGGCCAAGACAGAACAACCGGCTCCGGTGATGGAGAAACCGGAACCGCTCACCGACACGGAGACAGGATGGCTGCGCACCAACCTGCGCGACAACGGCACGGCAACCTCAGCCGAGGGAGCTACCGTATATCGTCTGCAATACGGCGCCCTCGACCTGGCGCTGAAAGGGGATTCCATCTCCGGTACCGTAATGGTGGACGGCAAACCATACTCCTACGCGCAAATCAACGGCAACGACGCCTCCATGAACTCGCAGCAAAGGGTTGCGGCGCTGAAGATTCTGCGCAATGTGTCTGAACAGTTAGGCCGCTATGGACGGTTCACCGCGTTCCTGTCCGGAAAAGACTCTGTGGTGAAGCTGCAGAACAATGTGCTCAGTCTGGAACTGAGCGCCAAATCCGGCTCTATCACAAGAGCGGAGCTGCTGAAATATTACACTGAATACAACTCCGACGAGACAAAAAAGGACAAACGCAAGGTGGTGCTGTTCCATGACACTACCAACTCCATGTCGTTCGATATTCCTACGGCTCAGGCGGTTAATACCCACAACCTCTACTTCACCCCGCGTGTAGTGAACGACTCCACAGTGCTGATGACGCTCGACTTCGGCGGGGGCGCTTACTGGGGTATCCGCTACATACTGCCGAAAGGAGACAGATATGACCTGAAGATGCAGATTGTGCAGCATGGAGTGGACAAGATAATAGCGTCGAACAACACTGAGCTCGGCTTCCACTGGCACCAGAACCTCGCCCGCCAGGAGAAGGGCCGCATGTTCGAGGAACAGAAGAGCGGCCTCTATTACAAATTCGCAGGAGGCAGCGTGGAGAACCTTTCGGAAGGAAAGGATGACAGCGAGGAACGTCAGGCAAAGATTCGTTGGATAGCGTTCAAGAACCAGTTCTTCACCTCCGCTGTCTTCAGCCGCCGTCCGTTCAACACAGCCGACTTCAGCAGCGTCATACTCAAGAAGCAGGATTACCTGAAGAGCTTCACCACCGACGCCAAGGTGAACGACTATGACTGGAGAGCCGCCGTCCCGGCTGAGTTCGACCTGTTCTTAGGTCCGAACCTCTACCCGCTGCTGAGCGACATGGACAAGACGCTCGACATGGGCGAGAACCTTTCGCTGACACGTCTCATACCGCTTGGATGGAGTCTGTTCCGCTGGATAAACACGCTGATTGTGATTCCGGTATTTACCTTCCTGGGCAGTTTCGGAATGAACTACGGCATTGTTATTCTGCTGCTGACACTTTTCATCAAGCTGGTACTCTATCCGCTTACTTACAAGAGCCTAATCTCGCAGGCCAAAATGCGTATCCTGGCACCGGACATTAAGGCCATAAACGACAAGTATCCGGGCAAGGACAACGCCATGCTGCGTCAGCAGAAGACTATGGCTCTGTACTCGAAAGCAGGAGCAAGCCCGATGTCGGGTTGTGTGCCGATGTTGCTGCAACTCCCCATCCTGTTCGCCATGTTCAGCTTCTTCCCCTCCTGCATAGAGCTGCGCGGACAGTCGTTCCTCTGGGCACAGGACCTCTCGGCGCCCGACGCCATAATATCATGGAGCGGAAACATTCCATTGATTACGGAATACTTCGGCAACCACATCTCGCTGTTCTGTCTGTTGATGACGGCCACCAACATCATCTACACCTACACCAACTCGCAGAACCAGGCGGGAGCGATGCCCGGCATGAAGTGGATGATGTATCTCATGCCTGTCTTCTTCATGGTCTTCTTCAACAACTACGCGGCAGCGCTGAGCTACTACTACTTCCTGTCGCTTCTCATCACCATCTCTCTGACGTTCATCTTCCGCAAAGTGGTAAAAGAAGAGGATGTACGCAAGAAGATGGCGGAGGCCGCCAAGAAGCCGAAGAAAAAATCGGGCTTCATGGCACGTCTGGAAGAGATGCAGCGCCAACAGCAGGAAATGCTTAAGCAACAACAGAAAGCTAAAGGCAGCGGCAATAACCGCACGAACCGCCGCCGATAACGGATAAAACAGCCGGCCCCTTCGAGGAGCCGGCTGTTTTTTTGAATTCGGACAGGTCGGACGAGTCAGACAGTTCGGACAAGTCGGACAAAACTTATTAGTCCGATTGATCAGATAATTCTTAAGCCTGATTAGTCCGATTGGTTCGATAAGTCCGAGCTAACGGGCCTCAAACGCCAAGGTAATCTTTGGTGAGTTCAAGGGTCTGTTGGATCTGTCTTTCGGTGGCGTCGCAGTCTATAGCCGGGATGCCGGGGGCTTCAAGGAGAACGAATTTGATCGTGTCTCCTGATAAGTTCTTCTTGTCATGATGCATATAGCCGGCCAATTCGTCAACATCGTCGCAACGCCAGCTGAAAGGAGTGTATACCTTCTTCAAGGCAGCGGCAATGCAATCCACCCATTCCGCCTTCAATCCTGTTATATCATGGCTCATTATTGCCATCGCCAGAAGACCTATTGCCACGGCATGGCCATGGCTCAGAGGCAAATTTCTCTTACGCGCATAGCTCTCAAGTGCATGGGCAAAGGTATGACCAAGGTTCAGCTGTTTCCGCAAACCCAGGTCGTAAGGGTCCTTCTCCACAACATTCTTCTTGAACTCCGCACAGCTGCGGATCAGCTCCATTGAGAAAGGCTGTTTCACACCTTCCGCAAGGGCATCAGCAACCATCAAGACCTGTAATGTCTGTTGCTTACCTTCCAGCAAAGCTGTCTTCAGCACTTCGCCATACCCGGAAGCCAACTGTTCATAATCAAGGCTGTTCCATAGTTCAGGCACCATCACCACCGCCACAGGGTTGTGGAAGGTGCCAATTTCGTTTTTCAAGCCGCAGAAGTTTATCCCGGTCTTGCCCCCTATGGCGGCATCTACGGCGCCCAGAACCGTGGTGGGAATGTATGCCGTATCGAGTCCGCGCTTGAAACAGGAAGCTGCAAAGCCGGCCATATCCGTCACACTGCCGCCACCTACCGCAATGAGGAGTGAATGGCGCGTCACACCATTCTCGCTGAGATGTTTCCACAGCTTTTCTACCTCAGCAAGGCTCTTACATCCTTCTCCGCCGGGAACTCCATAGACTTTTCCGGACGGTACTATATTTTTCAGTCTGTCAACGAATCGGTTGTCAGCCACCACTACGACATTACCATAGTCGGGGTTATGGGCCAGCAACGTATCATACGCCGTTTTAAGACTCTCTGCGCCAAGTATCTCCGTCATGCCTGTATGAGTGCCAGTTTCAAGAAAACAGGCGCCGAGAGGGCAAATTCCTTCATAGAGGGGAATACCAAGTCTGCACCGGCATCAAACAGTTTCTCAACGGGAATGGGTCCTGTGGCGACGGCTATGGTATAGCAGCCGGCCTTATGAGCCGATTCCACACCGAGGGGAGCGTTCTCTACCACCAATGCTTCCCAAGGCTCACATCCGGCTTTTTTCAGTCCCATGAGATATGGCTCCGGATCCGGCTTGCCATGCTTGACATCGGCCGCCGTAACCATCATTGAGGGGTTGAACACTCCGGGATAGTCGTGGGAAAGGGAGTTGATGAGGGTGCTCTGCCCTGAACCGGTAACCAGTACTCTTTTTAGATTGAAGGCATGGAAGGCACGCAGCATCATATCGGCACCCGGCATAAGAGGCTTGCGGTTATGTGCTGCGAAGTATTTTGTCTTCTGCGCATATAACCGCTCACATTCTTCATCGGTGGCCTCACGGTTCAGATATTTCCTGAACAGCAACTGAATGGTGGCTTTACCGGTCATTCCTTCGTAAAGAAAAAACTCGTCACGGTCACAATCCATGCCATTCTCGGCCGTCATCCGCTTCCAGGCATCGGCATGGAGCGGCATACTGTCGTACAGCACACCATCCATGTCTATCAAGGCCGCCTTAGGATTAAAATAATGTCCGAGGCGAGTTCCGTATTCTTCAAAGCTGTCAGACAGGGCATCAATATCAATCATCTTTATTATGCTTTTTTGCGGCGGAACCGTCCTAACAGATATTCGAGTGAGTCCCGCAAAATTACCGAACGGAAACCGTACAGTACTACAACATATAACGCCGCTCCTACAGAAAGTTCAATCAGAAGCAAAAGCGCGGGGTGCAACGAGAGCAGCGAGAACAGGTACGCCACGACCATCACCACAACGGTAAGCACCATATAGGGCGCCATGTCTTTTAGGAATCCTAATGGAGCGGTGCCCACAGCGCGACATGTGGCAATGAGCACATAGCCATAGGTGAGTATTATGGCGGCAAGCTGTCCCCATACCAATGCTTCTACGGTGCCGAAAGGTAATGTGGCGAAAATAGCTCCAACGGTGAGGGAGTCTTTCACCACCTCTGCCACTACGAATCTGCCGGCCTTGCCCAAGGCGAGAAGATAAGTGTTGGCCTGAGCTATCAGCACCACCAACAGCCCCCTTGCCACAAGAATCTGGAAAAGGGGTATGGCGGCATCCCATTTTGTGCCGAAAAGCAGATGGAACAACGGTGTGGCGATGACTATCAGGAAGCCTGTGACAGGACAGGCTATGAAGGCGCACACTCTGTTGGATTTCCGCAAAGCCCGGATGAAGCGTTCTTTCTCATCCTGAAACTTTGCCAGCAAAGGCAGGAAGGTTGTGGAGAATATCTGGCTGAGAGAAGCATAGCCCATCTTGCTCCATTTGTCGGCCTGAGTATAGACACCTAAGGTAGCCATAGGGTACATTATGCCTATTACAAAGGTGTAGACGTTGAGGGAAGCGACGTTGAGCAACGATGATGAGAACATTCCGGTGCCGACTTTCAGCATGGCCCTCATGGAATCTTTTGAGAAACATAGTGCGGGCAACCAGCGATTGGTGACCCACAGCCATCCGCTCTTTATCGCCGCCTGACTGACGCTCTGCCATACCAAAGCCCAGGCGCCGAAGCCGGTAAGGGCAAGCCAGATGCCAAGGCCTCCGGAGATTATCTGCGAGACTATGTTGGCCACGGCTATCTGCTTCACCTCCATGCGCTTCATGAGCTGGTTGGTCTGCACGATGCCTGTGGCGGTAAAGATAAAGGTGAGGAACATTACCCTTGACATAGGCACCAAGGCTTCCTGACGGTCGAACAGATGCGCTATGGCGGGAGCGCAGAAGAAGAGCAGGATGTAAATTGCCGACGACATGCCCATGTTGAACCAGAACACGGTGGAATAGTCGGCCTGCGTGGGTTCCTTTTTCTGCAGGAGTGCCGTCCCGAAACCGCTGTCGACAAAGAGTACGGCAAAGGCCTGGAACATGAGAATCACTCCCACAAGACCGAAATCGGCTTTTGACACAACGTTTGCCAGCACAACGCCCACCACAGCATAGAGGAGCTGAGAGCTGATGCGGTCTACAGTGTTCCACTTCAGCGTCCTGGCGGTGCGCAGTTTAAGATTGGCTTCGGACATGTCTCAAATCGGTGTCAGAAGGGATATAACGATTGCTTGGGAAAATGATATGCGATGGAGTTGTAACGAATCAGTTGCGGCGTTGGGGAACAGTGACTTCCTCCTCTTCCTCCTCAACCTCTTCCTCTACAGCCTCCTCTACCTCTTCTTCAACAGGTTCCTCAACAGGTTCTTCTACCACTTCCTCTTCTATCTCCTGCTCCACAGCGACTTCTTCGGGCGTCTCTTCCTCCGTCACTGCAGTTCCGGTTATTTCTTCGGAAGTAGTGGCACGCTGAGGAATTACGGACGGGGCAACAGGCTTGGCGGCAGGCACATTAACAACAGGGTCACTGTCGGTCATCTGAATAAACTTGCCGCCGCCACGTTTGCTGACTTCGGCGGGATTGCCCCGGTAATAAATCTTGGTTGAGCCGATGCCTTTGGCATGGAGCGACTTGAGGGCGCAGGTATAGATTGCTCCTGTGCCCATTATCTGGCAGTTGACATCGTCGGCAAGGAACTCGTCGGCGCGTATCTGCCCTGTGCCCACCATAGAAAAGCGGGCATTATTACACTTTCCGGAAAGGGTAATTATGCCGTTGCCGGTAGTGACCTTTGCCTCTACCGTAGGGGCATTCAACCCTGTCGCCGTTATGGAACCGTTGCCTATGAGGGTGAATTTGAGCTGTGCCGCTGCCGGGACATCCACCGCGGTAACGGTAAGTGCCGAAGAGCTTTTCACTTCGCTAAGGAAGCTGGAATAGATATACAGCACAGGCAGGTCAGGGTGATTGACGTCTTCTGGAGCGACCTGTACTTTCAGGCTGCCGTTCTTGTTCGAGAAAATGAAGGCATCGGCAAAGCGGTCGGCACCATGGAACCGCACATATCCGGCGGAATCGGGATGCGAACGCCATACCACATTCACGTTATCGTCAATCTGCAGTTTGTGGAACTCCCCTATGTGAAGCTCGTAATGACTGCTCTCGGCGCTTACCACTGAGGGTGCAAAGAACATGGCAGTCAGAAAAAGGAGGATGATGGGGTATCGTTTCATATATCTGATGTTGTTATTGTCGTTGACGTAAGATTCGTTGTTGCGTTACCACTCTCGGAGTCCTCTGAGAGCGCCGACAGATAATTCTGTTCGATTTCATCGAGGATTTCCAGCAGCTCAGCCTGTGTATCGGCACGAAGCATACGTATGCGCACAGGGCGGAAATTTGGTATTCCCTTGAAGAGCGGAGAGGCCGCCAGGTGCCGACGGATGTGCAGAATGCCCCGGTATTTATTGACGGTGTCCCGGTGACGGAGCGCTCCGGGCATGGACTGGGGGCCAGAAGCATCGTATATTATGTAGAAAAGCTGAACGGACAATACCAGTTCTTTATGGAGAACGGGGATTTTGTGGTCATGATCATCTTGTAAAATCAATAAAATGTTTTTAAGGCTCTTTCTGTCAGAGAAAGAGCTTTTCTTGTGGATGTATTGGGAAATTAATG